>JAZNLX010000027.1:0-11777 GCA_045579325.1 Spirochaetia bacterium | reverse complement strand
TGAGGTTCTGGCCAGATGCGAAGACAAGGAACTGATAGCAGACTTTCTGGGAGCTCTCCTTACCCCACACGAACTGGGCGAGGTGACTTCAAGATGGGCACTGGTAAGACTTATCGATGAAAAGATGAGCCAGAGGGAAATTGCCGAACGGCTGGGAATGAGCCTCTGCAAGATTACCAGAGGCTCCAGAGAATATCAGAAGACCGATTCACCTTTCAGGAAGATGATCGATCTCTATAAAAAATAATTTCAATTACTCTTCAAAAACAAAATACTTGTCAAAAGTACTCTGGAAGTTGTCCTTGAGCTTGTCAGACTTGAGGAAATGTACAGCTATGTCGTTTTCGGCATACTGTGCATCGATCTGAGGACCGTAAGCCTTTACAAGTTCTGCAAAGCTGGCATCAGGGGATGATTCCGCAAGAAGCTTCATTACAACCACACCGTTGTCAAGAATAACAGGCTCGGAAAGCTTGTCACCCTTTACGGAGAAGGCCTGGATAAAGAAATCCTTGCTGTACATTGCAGATCTGAGATCAAGTTCTCCCTGTACAAGTCTGATTCCCTTGAAATAGTTGAGGGCTCCGTAGTTGACTACGAAAGGCTCTGTCTCGTATACGGAAACACCGGCTGCTGCAGCTGCGGCATAGATTCCGTCCTTGGCATAATCGGAAGAAAACTTCTGTGCGGCTGCCATGGCCTTGTCTTCCACAAATCCTCTTTCATATCTGCTGATATATGACTTTACGGCTGAAAGAACATCGCTGTCTGTCAGGTTTGCCTGAACTGCAGGGGAATTACACTTATAGATGGAATAGGTGCTTCCGGATGCAATGATTTCAGAAACCTGGCCTGCTCCAAGGGCAAAAACCGCATCGGCATCTGCTTCTCCGATCTCGGCTCTGAGTGTGTAGCAGAATACGGAACCCATGTCTCCGCCGTTGTCTGCAAATACATCCTTGGACTGAGCCTTGGCTGTATCGGCAAAGTTTTCAGGTGCATTCCTTACCATATCAAGAACCTTCTTTGCATCAGATTCGGATGCAAGGGTGATCTTGCTGATACTGATCTTTCTGAAAAGGTCTCCGTTTGACTGAGCATATTTCTTTACGTCATCTGCGGCAATCCTGTCAAAAGGAAAGAAAACAAGCTGAACGCTTCTTTCGTTATTACAGATTCCGAATGTGTATTCGTGCTCTTTTTCAGATGTCTTGTTTCCGTAGATATAATCTGAAAGATAATATTCCTTGAGGGCACTTTCCTTATAATCCCTGCGGATGGATTCCCTCTGGGATGCAGGTGTATTCTCATATACTTCCACATCGAACTCGCCGTCTGTCTTGTAAGGGCCGTTTTCGATGATATAGGTATTGAGCCTGTCGCTTGTAATGTATGTTCCGTTGTCCCTGGCTTCGGCAAGCATTCCCACATGAACTGCTGTCCTTTCAAATGCGCCTCTCCATACGCGGTACATTTCCCATTTCCAGTTGGCACCTTCGGTTTCCTTTACCTGTGAACCGAGAAGCTCACGCTGCTGTGAAAAATAATTGCCCGGTGCAAATTCGATCTCATCCTTTCCGTATGAACCGAAAGAGATTGACGATACGCCGCCGGAAACTGCATCATCCACCACAGGACCTCCGATAAAGGTTACTGCAATGACCACAAGAAGGATTACGGAGAAAATATAAAGCACAGGGTGCTTGCTGTTCTTCTTCTCCTGTTCTGTCAATTTTTCTGAATTTTCTTTAGCCATATATTCCTACTTTATATTTGGTATAATGATAACACGGGTAACAGTGCAATGTCAATTAAATGAGAAAAATCCCGGCAAAGGAGAAACAAAAAATAAATTCAAGTTTTTTTTGAAAAACTTATTGACACTGCCTGCGGTTAATTGATATAGTGGCAAAGGTAAGGGGGCGTGGCGAAGCTGGTTTATCGCGCCGGCCTGTCAAGCCGGAGACCGCGGGTTCAAGCCCCGTCGCTCCCGAAGGGGTTCCATCAGGAACCCCATTTTTTATCCCTAAATAATTGACAAAAAACCTCTCTACATTTATTCTTATAAAAGACACAAAATCAGTTAAATGAAAACAGAAGGATTATAATGGACAAAAGGGAGAAACAGATTCTCCAGATTCTTAACAACGGGGGATATACAGAACTCACTATATTCCAGCGGTCTATAATTCCTCTTGCACTGCAGAGGAAGAACATCATTGCAGAGACCGGGGAAAATGCGGGTAAGACAGTCAGCTATATCATTCCCTCCATTCTCAGCATCAGAAAATCGGAACCGGGTCTTAAGGTTCTGGTCATTTCTTCGTCCGTTGAGAGTGTAATAGGAATACACGAACAGTTTCAGCCTTTCATCGAAAAAGAAAAAAGGGAAATATCCCTGGTGTCTTTCACAAAAGAAAAGAATATCAAGGGTGAACATGCGATACTGGAAACCAATCCCGACATTCTCATATCCACCCCTGATAAGATAATCGACCATATAAGACTGGGTAATTTCGAAAACGAAAAAATCGATATCTGTATCATCGACTGCGAAAACAATCCGTACGAAGGATTTTCCAACGATATAGAATTCATTCTTTCCGAGCTTTCAAAGAAAACACGCTACTGGGCTTTTATAAAGGACAGGGAAATGGTTCCCCTCTTTCACAAGTTCTTTATCAATCCGTCTATCATTTACAGCGAACAGGGTGTCAAGAAACTAACACCAGCAAACAAACGGGAGCAGAAAAAAAACAAAATGGCAATCAATGAAGAACAGGAAAAGGCATACGCCGAACTCATAAAGAAAATCATCAAGGCAATCAAAGAGGATGAAGATCCGAACGAACTCAACGAATTCAGAAAAATAGTAAGAAAGAATGTTCCTTTCACACTGAGAGGATACTTCAGCGCTTACCTTCTTAAGAATCTCGTGACCACAAAAAATTCTGCCGGGGCACAGAATGCCAACAAGCCGGACAAGAACTACAGAACTCTCTTCATCAATATCGGAAGAACCAGAGGTCTCAACCCTCAGTCACTGATCAGATACATTGTTTCCACAGCGGGAATCGACGGAGGCGAAATCGGACAGCTGAAGGTTCACGACAACTATTCCTTTGCCGACATTACAGAGGAAAACGCACAGACAGTTATCGACAGCCTCAATTCCAAGGTATACAGAGGAAGAACACTGGCTGTGAACTTTGCCAAGAAAAACGAGAACAAACAGTAATCAGGTTATTTTGAACAGAAAATAAGGAATCAGCGGTTAAGCCTTTCGTCCTGACTCTTGCAGCCGATGCAGAGTACGGCGTAAGGAATGGCCCTGAGTCTGGGTTCAGGAATTTTCTGTCCGCATTTCATGCAGATACCGAATCTGCCGGACTGGATTCTGGAGAGGGCCGCATCTATCATGCGGAGCTTGTTCACGTCCTCGCGGCTCATGCTTTCAAGCATCTTTCCGCCACATTCGTCTGAGGCGATATCTACATCATCTTTTGGGTCAATATCTTCAAGAAGGGATTTGAAAGAGTCGTTCTTGGATGCAAGATTCTGAAGAATCTCCTGCTTGAGTGTGAGAAGGTTTTTTCTCATTTCTTCCTTAAAATCATCTGCCATGACAGTCCCTCCTTTAATTTTGATAAAAAATTACATAAAAGAATGCTTATGTCAACATGTAAAAGCCCTTTTTTACAATATTTTTTTTATCTTCGGCTGATTTCCGCTTAAGTGTGGCTTCAGCTTCCATGGCCTTTTTCTTGGACGGCATTTCCTGGCAGAAGACCATTTTTACAGGTCTGCGGCTCCGTGTATACCTGGCTCCCCGGGCACTGCCGTTGTGTTCGGCCTCCCTTCTGGCAGGGTCTGTGGTTATGCCGGTATAAAAGCTTCCGTCCCTACACTCAAGAATATACAAATACCAGGAGAAACGGGCAACAATCCCGGGAAGATTTTCGTACTTCTCAGCTTCCTTATCCTTCCCTCTCTTCCGGCACCCGGCGGAATAGACGGCACATTTGGTTCTGAAAGCCTCTTCCGCCAGCAGCTTCTGCTCTCCGGAAAAGTACCCTTTCTTCAGGAGTTTTTCCAAGGCCCGGATCCTGAATATCTCAATCTGGCCGTATTTGAAGGAGAGCTGCTCCCAGGCGCCGGCCTGTTTTACGGTAAGCCTGCGGTCCAGATAACCTATATTTTCGGTGGAGGTTATCCTGAGCCAGAATTCGTAATCCTCGCATATTTCCAGGGTGGGATCGAAGCCCCCTTTTTCGGTAAAAAGCTTTTTTTCCATCATTACCGTGGAGGGGCCGATAAAACATTTTTCAAGGGCATCGGAAAAAATGTCCCCTTCCCGCCGGAACTTCATGGATTTCTGGGAAACCTCCTTTCCCAGACGGAGCCATTTTTCTCCGGTATGGACAAAACGGTATCTTTCCATGAGAGGGAGCTGGAGCTCCAGCTTTTCAGGCTCCCAGATGTCGTCGGAATCGAGAAATGAAATATATTTTCCGGCAGCCTTTCTGACCCCTTCGTTCCGGACAGCACCCGGTTTGCCCCTGTGCTTTCTGAGAAACAGAGGCTTTACACGGCTGTCGGAGGCTGCAAGGCGGCTTATGACAAGGGGTGTGGAATCGGTGGAACAGTCGTCGATGATAATGAGCTCCAAGTCGGAAAATGTCTGAGACAGTACAGAAAGGGCAGCTTTTTCAAGGAGCTCCGGTCTGTTATAAACCGGAACTATGACAGAAATCATGATTTTTTGGATCTGAGCAGGGTAAACATGAGAAGAAGGCCGCAGATGACGATGGCTATGTCTGCCACATTGAAGGTGGGCCATCTTTCCAGACCGAAAAGTCCGTAGAACCTGACATCCACGAAATCGATGACACCGTCGGGTCTGAACATCCGGTCTATGAGATTTCCGAAGCCTCCCCCCACAACACCGCACACCAGCCAGCGCTGGTAAGAAGTTATGGAATCTGTCCTGAGGAGATATACCGTGATTCCAGCCAGGACAATGAACGGAATAACCGAGAAAAAGAAAAAGCGAAGGGCGTCGGGCATGCTTTCTCCCAGACTGAAGGCTATGGCTATGTTCTTTACATGGATAATCCTGAGGGCGCCGTCAAGAAATGATGCACCGATTGCGTTTTCGGGGATGGATGCCACCACGGCAATCTTGGTTATCTGATCCAGAATAATTACAAAAAAGGTAAGAATAAACGGAAGAATCTTTTTTCCTGAAACCATGACTGCTCCTTAAAGCCCGGTGGGAACATCGATGAACATGGTTTCAAGTCCCAGTTCCCGGCTTACTTTTTCCATGACGTTCCTGACACCGTAGATTTCCGTACGGTAATGACCGGCCGAAACCATATTTATGCTGTTTTCCAGAGCTGTGTGATAGACCACGTGGGCTGCATCTCCCGTAATGAACAGGTCTATATCCTCTTCCACCGCCTGCATTATGTCGCTTTCGCCGCCGCCGGTAATGACAGCACCTGTCCTGCAGAGCTTTTTTCCGAAAGGATAGAGAGCCAGAAGCTCATTCCTGTCTATGGCGGCCCTGTCCAGTACCTGGGCTACGGTGGATTCTGTTTCAAACTCCCCTTTTACACCCACCTTGATACCCCTGAATTCGCCGAAGGGCTGAAGATTCCTGAGACCGGCGGCCTTGGCAAGGGCCACGTTGTTTCCCAGCTCGGGATGGATATCCAGAGGAAGATGAACTGCATAGAGGGCAATGTCGTTGCTTATGAGGGTGGAAAGGCGCCTGTAATGGGAGCCTGTGATCTTCTGCTCGTGTCCCCAGAAAAGGCCGTGATGGACAAAAACCATACCTGCACCTGCGGCTGCGGCCCGGTTGAATACCTCCTGACAGGCATCCACGGCAAAGGCAATCCTGGTTATGTCGCCCCGGTTCTCCACCTGGATACCGTTCTGCGAAATATCTGTTCCTTCAAGCCTGTCGATGTCGAGAAAGCTTCTGAAATAGCGGTCAAGTTCACAAAGCTTCATTCTTTACCCTCCATATTAATAATATAGTAAAAATCAGTTCTTGACAACAAACAATCTATCCTGTGTAATCTATAGTATGAACAAAACATACAGAGAACTTACCCCTGAGGAACTTGATTATTCCGTTTCTGCGGAAGAGATCCTCAAATCAAGAAAAAACAGGACAAATATAGATATAATCGGGCAACCGAGAGCACTCAAGGCCCTGCAGTTCGGACTGAGCATGGATTACAGCGGCTACAATATATTCGTTACCGGGGAATCGGGAACGGGAAGACACGCCGCGGTATGGAATCTCATAGGCAAACACAGGAAGAGAAAACCGCTGAAGGATATTGTCTTTGTATATAACTTTGCAGATCCGGATTCTCCCGATGTTCTTTGTTTAAGGAAAAACCAGGGAAACAGGTTCAGGGAAGCGGTAAGGAACTTTATCCTGCAGATAAGAAAAAATGTAAGGAACCATACCGAAAGCAGCGTTTTCAAGAGTGAAAAGGAAAAGCTGATAAAGCACCACGAAGCAGCTGAGAACAAGGTACTGGATGAATTTGAAGCCATTCTGGACAAGGACGGATTTGTTCTGGTGAACAGCGCAAAGGACAAGGAGGAGCCTGTAACCGAAATTCTCCCGGTATATAACGGAAAGGCCATGAGCTTTGACGAGCTTCTGGAGCAGGAGGACATGACTACAGGGATCTGGGAGGACATGAGAACCAGATTCTACAGACATACGGATGAATTCGAGGAAGTGGTGAGAAAAATGCAGCTCAACAAGAATGAGCTGGAGGAAAAACTCAGAGACCTGGAAAAAAGGCATATAAGGCCGTTTCTGACATCCTGCACGGACAAGATAAAAAGTGAATTCAAGGGGAGAGAAATCAACGCCTACCTGAACGGCATGACAGAGGATATCCTGGACCGACTGGAGCTTTTTACCGAAGAGGAAACTCCGGAATCCAAGGAAATGATAGAAAGCGAGCTTCAGAGATACGACGTGAACGTGATTGTGGACAATTCCAACGTGAACACCTGTCCGGTAATCTACGAAACCCACCCTACCTGCACAAACCTGTTCGGAACCATAGAACAGAGAACAGAGCTGTCGGGAGAAACCAGAACCAGCTTCATGATGATAAAGGCAGGTTCCCTTATCAAGGCTTCGGGCGGTTTCATAATCATAAACGCAGAGGATCTTTTCCAGGACGAGGTTTCCTGGGAATACATGAAAAGAACACTGAAAAGCGGCGAAGTCCAGATTCAGGCACCGGGAAATCCGCTTAACATGATGGGATCTTCCATGAAACCTAAGCCGGTTAAAACCGATACCAAGATTATCCTTATAGGAAACAGGAAAATCTATGACATACTCTATGAATCGGACGAGGATTTCGGAAAATTCTTCAAGGTTACGGCAGAATTCGATTCCGAAATGGCACTGACAGAGGAGAGCATAGGACAGTATGCCGAATATGTGGATCATATATGCAGGCTGAAAAAGCTTATGCCTGTTACCGACTGCGGAATAGGATATGTGCTTAAATACGGCATGGTGCTTACCGACAGCAGCAGAAAGCTTTCCACAAGGTTTTCCAGGATAGCGGACCTGCTTACAGAGGGAAACTACTGGGCAAGGAAGATGGGGCTTAAAAGCATTACCGAGGAGGCCCTGAAAAAGGCGGCAGCTGAAAGGCGTTACTTCGGAAGCCTGTCCGAGAAAAAGCTTACGGACGAGATCCTGAAGGGAATAATCAAGATACAGACCGAGGGAACCAGAATCGGTGCGGTAAATGCCCTGACAGTCCTTTCCTGGGGAGACTACTCCTACGGCCAGCCTTCCCTCCTGACAGCTGTATGCTGTGCCGGAGATGACGGTATAATAAACATCGAGCATGAGGCCGGGCTTTCCGGAGAAATATATGACAAGGCAGTAATGATAACAGAAGGATATCTCCGTTCCTTCTATTCCGGCGGCTTCCACATGGCCTTTAGGGCAAGCCTCTGTTTTGAGCAGTCCTACGGAATGATAGAGGGGGATTCCGCTTCTGCGGCAGAAATCTACTCCCTGCTTTCCGCCGTTACCGGAGTACCGCTGAGGCAGGATATTGCAGTTACCGGCTCGGTAAACCAGTTCGGAGAGATACAGCCGGTGGGAGGGGTACGGGAAAAGGTTTCCGGCTTCTTCAAGATATGCAGGGAAAAGGGACTTACAGGAACCCAGGGGGTTATAGTTCCGGAATCCAACATAGAAAATATCCTGCTGCCGGACGAAATCCTGGAAGCGGTAACCAAGGGGCTTTTCCACATCTACCCTGTCAAAACCGTAAACGAAGGGCTTGAAATACTGACAGGCATGACAGCAGGTGCAAGGGATGAGTCGGGCAGCTTTCCGGAAGGAAGCTTCAACGCGCTGGCCATGAAAAGCTTCAAAGAGCTGTCTGAAAAGACAAAAGAGAACAAGTGAAACAGAAAGAGAACTTTGATACATATTACGGAAAAATCTGGGGAGAGCGCTGGGAAGAGCTGAAAAAAGCCTTTTCCGCAGAGCCGGGTTACCATACCCTGAGCGATGGGCTTCTTAAACCCTACTATCTGGATAAGGCCTCGGTTTATCCGCCGGCAGCCCTGGATGTACAGCCGGGAGATACGGTACTGGACATGTGCGCCGCACCGGGAGGCAAGACCCTGCAGCTGGCTCTGGCCAAGGGGACTGCCGGGCTGCTGGTGGCCAACGACAAGTCGGCCGACAGAAGATTCAGGCTGAAAACCGTAATAGAGGAGCATCTTCCGGCAGAAATTGCAGCCACGGTAAGGATAACGGGCTACGATGCCGCCACATGGGCTCTCTACGAAAAGGAGTGCTACGACAGAATACTTCTGGATGCACCCTGCTCGTCGGAACGGCACGTGTTTTCATCTCCCCATTACCTGTCCCAGTGGACACCGGCAAAGACAAAGCAGCTGGCCATAAGGCAGTTTGCCATGCTGGCGGCCGCTCTGGATGCCCTGAAACCGGGAGGAAGGCTGGTCTACTCCACCTGCTCCGTTTCGCCGGCAGAAAACGACAGCATAATCGAAAAGCTGCACAAAAAGAGAAAAGGGCTGTTTGAGGTTCTGGAAACAGAGCCTGAAACAGGAGAAAAGACAGAGTACGGAATACACATTCTCCCGGATACCACAGGCTGGGGACCGATTTATTATTCCGTTATCAGGAAGGTATGACATGGCAAAGGTAAGTATACTCAGATGCGAAAGCTATGACAGAGAAAAGGTGGAAGCTGTGATGAAGCAGCTGCTGGATTCGGTAGGGGCAGACAAGCTGGAGAACAGGAAGATTCTTCTCAAGCCTAATATCCTGTATGCAGAGGTACCGGAAAAGGCAGTAACAACCCACCCCGAAGTACTGAGAGCCACCATCAGGTATCTCCAGGCAAGGGGAAACTCCATTTTTGTGGGAGACAGTCCTGCTTTCCATAACCATATTGCGGCGGGCAACAAGTCGGGGCTGAAGAGTGTAACCGAGGAATGCGGTGCCGTATGGTGCGACTTTACCAAGGTGGAGATGTTCCAGGTTCCGGAAGGAAAGCTGGTAAAGAGCTTCCTGCTGGCCGACGTGCTTAAGGAAGTGGATGTGGTTTTCTCCATGGCCAAGATGAAGACCCATATGCTCATGTATTATACCGGAGCAATGAAAAACCTTTTCGGACTGGTTCCGGGGCTCTCGAAATCGGGCTTTCACCTGAGGTTTCCCGAAATAGATAACTTTGCCCAGATGATAGTGGATCTGAACCTGGCGGTAAAGGCACAGTTTGCGGTGATGGACGGAATCACAGCCATGGAAGGACCGGGACCCGGGGGCGGAACACCGAGAGAAGTGGGGCTGCTCATGGCATCGGACAACCTGCCGGCCATCGATATAGCCACATCATCCATCATGACCTACGACCCAATGAAGATTCCTATCCTGAAGCTGGCGGTGGACTGCGGATACTGGCTTAAAGATATGAAGGAAATCACCTACCCTTTCCTGAAGGCGGAGGATCTGGTAATCAAGGATTATGAAATAATGACCAAGCTGAAGGACAATTCCCTGTACAGGAACTACATGCCGGGCTTCATGGTCAGCCTGATCCAGTACCTGACGGTAAAGAAGCCTGTATTCAACGAAAACTGCGTGGTGTGCGGGGAATGCGTGAAAATATGTCCGGCAAAGGCCCTGAGCGTGAAGAACGGAAAAATTGCCATCAATCACAGGGTGTGCATCAAATGTTATTGCTGCCACGAGATCTGTGCAAAGAAGGCAATCGACCTGAAGGCTATCCTCAAAAAAAGAAAAAAGAGAAAAACTTCAAAATCTTCATCATAAAGGTACTCATCACCCTCAAAACATTGACTACACCGGCTGCAGGACCGTATCCCAACTTGCTTCTGGTCAGTGTATATGTATCATAATCTGCAGGATTATTTTCATTAAACGTGATGACACGACATCCCCTGTTTATATTTTCAATAAGTTCGGAATCAGGTTTTGCACTGGCTGTGTTTACAAGATCCACACCACGGTATTTCACACGGAAGTTATTAGAATGGTCATGTCCCGTAAATATTGCCTTTACACCGTTTTCCACACTGTTATTGAGCTCCAGTATTCTTCCGAACTCCCCAGTGTTTAAATATCCCGGACAAGGTTTTTCCAATACAAAACCATCATTTATCAAACTAAAATCAGGAATACATAAAAAAGTTCTGTTGTTGTCAAGATTTGTTATAAACCGACCTGTCGGACGTTTTTTTGTTTCTTTAAAAAGAATATCGTAGATTTCCTGTACGATGATATGCTGGAAGATAAATGAATGGCAGTTGGGGTTGTAGTTATTAATCAGCCATTCTGTCTGGTCAGATTGGACAGTAGTATAGTTAAGCTCCCCCCCCCCGAGGAATTCTGAATATATGAACCTGAATCCAGCATCCATAAATCCATTGCAACCTTATTTCCGTCCGAAGAGAGGATAGAAAGCCTGTGATTTCCACAGCCTGTCAATGAAGGTACTGCATCATAGGCCAGACAGAATCCTTCACCGGCTTTTTTATACATTTGAAGAAGCTCCTCATTCGTATAACCGTGTTCACAGTCATGATTCCCGAAAACAAGGGAAAATCTGATTTTACGGTCGGTAAAAAGAGAACAAATATCCTTGATTTCCTGATATTTGGTTTCCTTGGGGCCTGTGGCAATGTCCCCACCCAAAACAACAAGATCCGGCTTTATCCTATCCAACGAATCTGCAATAAACCCCATAACAGTTTTATCTATCGGATAATCGGTATGCAGATCAGTAACATGCATAATGGTAAAATTTCCATCTTTGAATTGCAGGTTACCGGCATAAAGCTTCCCGACAGATAAAAAAAGAACAAAAACCGTCATTAAAATAAGTTTTTTTGTATTCATATTGTTTTATAACGTAAACAATATTATATTTACTGTCAATTATTAATATAATCCAACAGAATTGTAGCGTTTTTTAGAATAATGGTATATAATTATAAAAATCCCTTTTGAGGGACAAAAAAGGAGAGTAACAATGGTTTATTCGGCAGAAGTGGAACATATGTGTCCATTGGCAAAGGCTGCCTATCACGGACCGGCACCTATTCCTGAAGAAGGAAAATGGGTTCAGGTCAAAGAGATAAAAGATATTTCGGGCTTTACACACGGTATCGGCTGGTGTGCCCCACAGCAGGGTGCCTGCAAGCTT
>JAZNLX010000026.1:0-2029 GCA_045579325.1 Spirochaetia bacterium | reverse complement strand
GGCCTCCGACTTCCCTTATTTTATCTCCTCTCTTCAGATAAGATACGGCCCCCCCTGCCTTAAAAAAACAGCAGCTGCCGCTATGCAGATCAATATCACATACATCCAGAGTAGGGTGCAATACCGCATTATTACTGTACAGTAAAATGGCATTAACCAGGTCCGCTCCTGCCCGGATATCATAACCGCTTTCCACCAGCCTGTCCATCATATCCAGCACCCAGCCGCTGCTTTCACCGGCTGTTGCGCCGGACCCGGTTCCGTCCGATAAAAGAAGCTGCACCCGGCCCCGTTCTCTTTCAAGCACTGCCAGATTATCCCCTGATATGCATTCGCCCTCCTTGGTAGCCTTGGCATAGCCTGTGAGCATAATCCGGGGCGCCTCCGGCACAAACAAAAAGCTTCTGCGCACATCGTCCACACAATAAGGGCTCTGTACCGATGCCTGAAAAGGTCTGTCCAGTATCACCGACAACATATCCGCCACTATCTCCGTACGAATGCCCACCCGGCCCGTGGAACGGAGGGTCAGCATGATTCCCTCCCTTTCCTCCTCCAGGGGATAGTAACAGGGACTTTCTGCAATAAACCCTTCTGTTTTCAGCATTTTCCGGAGCCTTCGTCCCTTGCGTTCTTCCATGGGCCGCAACTGAAAGGCATTTTGTGCCAGGTCTTTCACCACCCTCGCCGTTTCCTTCAGACTATGGCTCATGATTTCTCTTTCTTCATGCTGCTTTTGTAATGCCAGAAGCTGCTGCCTCTGCAGGATACTGTGGATTTCCCTTTCTCCCTGCTCCCTGTCAGCATTTTGCGTAAAGCAACTCCTGCCCACCGGTCCTACGATTCCTCTCGCCAGTTCATCCAGCATCCCTGCATAATGAAGCAGTCTGTCCCTGCACATATCCGGCAATCCCGCACTCCTGTATTCCGCATCCCTTACCATAATTCCCCATACCTTTCCTCCGTATGTACACTAATACACCTACGGATTTTAACATGAGTTCCATTATAGGGACGCAGCTCTACGCTTTTTGTCAAAACCGGCAGGGCAAAACCCTGATTTTAGTGACAAAAAACCACCGACCCATGTATCGCTACATTTGCCGATGGTTCATTCATCTCTTTTTATTCAGCAACGAAGTGTATCTCGTCTTCGTATCCCAATCCCAACACGTCTCTGGCAAACTCTTCCGCAAATCCCTTGGTCTTTACGGTCTTTTCCAGCTCCTTCAGCTCTTCCTGTCTGGCCAGTTCTTCTTCCTTAATCTCCATCAGGGATTCCTTCTTTGCATTCTGTTCCGACAATTGGGCGCGGATCTCTATGCTTTTTACCGCCACAACCACCATCAACAGGACTACGATAAAAGAAATCATATATATCATTGCCCGGTCCTGCTTATTCTTTTGGGATGCGGTTTTCTTTCTTGCTGCCATATCTCACCATTCCTTTGTGGAAACAATTCTGCCTACAAGGTCATTTTAAGCAATTTCTTAAGACGCGTCAACCGCTTTTTAAGCCCGCCGGCTTTTTGACGCATTTTCATGACCGGAACCTTGCATGCACATTTCAATTTATGCCCTGCTTTTCCTATCCGCTCCGTCACCGGCTTTAATACCTTCATCCCACACCGGATAAAAACCGGACTGAATATTTTGCAGTACAGCAAAATCCCTGCCAGTCCGCCCAGTACCGAAAACCAGCGGATGGAACCGTTATACGCATCCTGCATCATCACAAACACTTTAATGGCCGTATATGCCCAAAATCCGATGTCTTCCAGCGAAATCATCAGACCACCGTGCCTGATGGTAAGTCTCAAAAGCCGCAGTATATCATACAAAAAAGCCAGTCCGAATCCATACTTCAGACTATGTAACAGAAAAACGGTTTCCGGCGACATCACGGTCACCCCTTATCGGAACCATCTGGCCAGCATGGATTCACCCTTGTCTGAGGCAGCATGGTCCGAATACACCAGACTGTCTATCTGGCCCTCGATATCCACCTCGCCCCGGTCAAGCGTCAGCC
>JAZNLX010000025.1:0-2615 GCA_045579325.1 Spirochaetia bacterium | reverse complement strand
GCGCCCTTATCCTCATGATTCAGCCGCTGCACGGACACAATGTCGGAATGCAGCCTATAGTGGGGTACAACTACGGAGCAAAGCATATGGGAAGGGTTCTGGAAACATATTACCTTACGGTGAAATGTGCTACTGTTTTTGTTCTGGTCTGCTTTGTCATAATCCAGCTTTTTCCGAGACAGATCATACTTGCCTTCAGCCGGGATAATGCCGAGCTTATGGAAATCGGAATCAAGGCCATCAGAACCACAACCTTGTTTATTCCCATAATCGGTTTTCAGATAATTACTTCAAACTTTTTCCAGGCGGTGGGAAAGCCGCTGCAGAGCACTATACTCAGCCTTTCCAGACAGTGCCTCATGCTTATTCCTCTGGTGATGATCCTGCCCCGGTTCTTCGGTCTGATGGGTGCATACATGGCTTTCCCTGTGGCAGATATCCTTTCGGTAATCCTTACTTTCTTCATGATAAGGGCCGAGATAAAGCATCTTAAAAGAATAGCCTGACTGCAGATACAAACGAAACCGCGATTATGAATTTCCTGTAGTTCTGTGTATTGAATTTCCGTACAAGGAAGAAGCCGATCGCCAGTCCCAGCCCCATTACCGGCATATTCACACTGCGTATTCCGGCTCTTTCAAGTCCCATGAAAAAGCCGTACAACCCCAGTGCAAGAAGCTCAGTATTATCCAATATTAATCATTACCTCTTTTTTTCAGGAATAATGAATACAAATACCATGGAGCTGAGGAACAGCATAAACGGATATGTCAGGTTAGGTATGACCTCGAAGGCAGATACGTTATGATTCATTCCTGCCGCCACTGAAAGGGCAACCAGCATCTGGGCTCCGTAAGGGATTATTCCCTGGAAGATACAGGAGAATGTGTCCAGTATGGAAGCAGCTTTCTTGGAAGAGATTCCGTAGCTTTCTGCCATTTCCTTGGCTATCGGGTTGGCCATTACTATGGCTACGGTATTGTTGGCTGTGGCAATGTCCATGGCTCCTACCAGAAGTCCCATTCCCAGCATGCCCCCCTTTTTCCCCTTGAAAACACTTTTTATAAGCTGGAGCAGGGCTGTGAAACCGCCGTATTCGGCAATAAGGGAACAGATGGCAGCTACCAGGATTGCGACCATGGTGGTTTCGAACATGCCTGAAACTCCGCTTCCCATGTTTGCAAGGATGCTGGTGGCGTTAACGGCACCTGTGAACAACATGATGAGTGAACCGCTGACTATACCGATAATAAGTACCACAAACACATTGATACCGATGATACCGCCGGCAAGTACCAGAATGTAAGGAATGATCTGTACAAGGTTATATTCCTTAATTATGTTTTCTCCCACATCTGCACCCAGGGATCTGATAAGGATGATGACCAATGTTATTATGGCTGCAGGAAGGGCGATACCGAAGTTGGCCCTGAACTTGTCTCTCATGTCACAGCCCTGGCCGTTGCAGGCTGCAATTGTGGTATCGGAAATAAAGGAAAGGTTATCTCCGAACATGGCGCCTCCAACTACAGTTCCCAGACAGAATGGTACAGAGAAGCCTGAACCGGATGCTATGGCCACCGCAATAGGAGAAATGAGGGTAATGGTTCCCACGGAGGTACCCATGGCCAGGGATACGAAGGTGCTGACCACGAAAAGGACAGCCACCGAGAATTCGGCCGGAATTATGGACAGGAGGAAATATGCCACGCTTTCCGCACTGCTTCTTCCTACCACACCTACGAAGGCGCCTGCTGCCATGAATATGAGAATCATGGTTACAATATTCTTGTCGCCCACCCCTCTGGACATGATTTCCAGTTTATGGTCCAGCTTGAGAGATGGATTCTGCAGACATGCTGTAACAAGAGCAATAAGAAAAATCACTACTATGGGAATGTTGTAGAATCCCATCGGAATCTTGAGAATATACTCAAAAAGGATTCCCAGTCCGAGATAGAGTACCAGAAATATTCCGATCGGGAACAATGCTTTGAAATTACCTTTTTCCATAAAAACCCCTTGCCTTATATTTTACCCTTTAATTTGCCAAAACGCAATAAGTAATATATATTGTAAAAATGGAATCAATTTACATTGTCAACAAGAATGCAGATGAAAGAAAAATCCGTCTGACTGTCAGAAAGGAGATGGAGGAGAGATGCTTCTCGGCAGCCTTTGCCGACAAGGCCCTGACTCTTTACGATATAGCCAGGGATATAGCCCTGATACCCCGCAGAAAGGTAATAATGGAGGCTGACTTCGGCTACATACTGGATAACATTCCTGAGGTGCCGGATCGTTTCAAGGCCGGGAACAAGGGGTATAAGAAAGCGATTTTCGCCCTTCTGAACCAGATGGCATTTCACAGCAAGTTCCTGGATGAATATTCCTTCTGTGATGAAGTTTCCGAGCTGGGGCTTACTCCCCAGGTCTGCAAGATAATATACTGGACAGTCCTGAAAAAGGGCTTTTATTTCCGTGCGGATGTGTACCGTATGGCAATTCGGAACCTGAAGCAGGGGCAGAGAACCGGCAAGATGTACAAGCTTATTCCGGGGCAGTACTACACCAAGCTGGAACAGGAGATGATGAGGCTGCTTCAGGCCGACATG
>JAZNLX010000024.1:0-4749 GCA_045579325.1 Spirochaetia bacterium | reverse complement strand
GATACCGTAAAAAAACTTCTTGAAGGGGCAGAGTGGGCTCAAGGGCGTTCTTCTCTTATCATCAACGGAAAGAAATTTGAATCGGATGCCCTGGGTACGGTTTGTGCTGTTTACAGCTATGCGGGAATAAAGCTTCCTGAAGAGAATGACACCCTTCTTCTTATGCTGGAAGAAAAGAAACTTCTTTTTTCCAGAGGTGTTCCTCTGCCTGGAGATATCCTTTTTGCAGACGGAAAATGCATCGGGATGGTTGTAAGAAGCAACGGCAAGACAGGGGAGATAGTGTATCTGGGTGCCGACAGCCGCGGTTATATTACATACATAAGCACAATGCGGAAAATCAAGCTTTTCGGAAGGGGAGCCGGGTTATGAAGCTTGTGGTGGATCTTCACTCCCATTCTCCTTATGCAGGGGCTTCGGGAAAATCTGATTTCAAGCGCCTTTCCGACGTTATGGGAATCAAAGGAATAGATATTTACGGCAGCGGCGACATACTCCTGGAAAAGTGGGAAAACGAGCTGAACGTCGCATTTGATTTTGACAGTCGCCGCTCCCTGTGGATTCTTAAGGCAGGGCAGTATCTTATGCCTCAGGCCGAAATCATAGTTACACTTCCTTACAGATATGATGAAAGCAAAAGAAAACTCTTTCATCTGGTTCTTCTGTTTGCAGACATGGAAAGTGTCAGAAAAGCCCGTACACTTATGCTTGAACAGGGCTCCAAGCTGGGAATAGGCCGCCCTTTTGTCAAGTTTGACAGTTCCCCCGAGATGGAGGAGTTTTTCCGAAAAATGAAAAAAGAGTGCAGGGTTGCACTGATTCCGGCTCATGTGGTGACTCCCGACGGTATTCTGGGCGGAAAAAATCCGGTGGATTCCATAGATGAAATATGGGGCGGAAGCACGGAGCTTATAGACGGCATGGAATCGGGTCTCAGTGCAGATCCCGGAATGCTTGCAGCCGTGGCCGGCAGCCTCGGGGTTCCGGTTCTTTCCTCCAGCGATGCCCATTCCGCAGCCTATAACAGATTGGGGCGGGAATTTACCTTGCTGGATGCGGATGAGCTCTCGGCAGCCGGAATCATGGACAGCATTTTCAGCTGCCGGGTTTTACGGACTGCGGAATTTCCTCCGTTTGAGGGGCGCTATTACCTGACCGGCCACCGTGGAGACCGGCCGGGACACAACGGAGAAGAGATTTTTTTTACGGAAAATCCGCCTGAAGTGTGTCCTATATGCGGAAAACCCTTTGTGGAAGGGGTATGTGAAAGGATAAAGCGGATTTCCCCGCCGCAGCAGGGGGGCGTACAGGATTTTGTTTATCAGATTCCGCTGATAGAGGTGGTGGCCGAAAGCATGGGCTGCGGCGCCGGAAGCCGCAAGGCGGCAGATATCTATCTGGAAATAACCCGGCAGGCCGGAAACGAAAGCCGTATCTGGCTTGAAGACGGACCTGTTTCGTTCAGTAACATTCCATCCTGTGTCCTGGACGGAATAAGGGCGGTAAAGGAAAACAGATTCAGGATAAGGTATGGTTTTGACGGTCAGTACGGCAAGATAGAACTTGACACCTGATTTTCTACATTGTAAGGTTTGAATATGGACAAGTATGTTATTGAAGGCTCATTTCCTCTCAAAGGAAAGATAAAGGCCAGCGGAAACAAGAACGCTGCCCTTCCGTGCATTGCAGCGACACTTCTCACCGACGAAGCGGTAATTCTGGACAATATTCCCGAAATCAAGGATGTGGAGGTAATGCTGAACATTCTCCGTTATCTGGGATCCGATGTCAGGAAGCTGGGAAAAAACAGATATGAGATAAAAAGCGGAAACATGGGCAACTCCGAAATTCCTCTTGAATATGCAAAGGCAATCCGGGCCTCCATACTGTTTGCCGGACCACTTCTGGCCAGGACCGGAAAAGTTATTTTTCCCCCTCCTGGAGGCGATGTAATAGGGCACAGAAGGCTTGATACCCACTTTCTTGCGTTCCGTGAGCTGGGAGCAAGAATCGATATCCAGGGAAACATGTTCAATGTGTCTGCCAACAAGCTTGTGGGGGTGGATCTTTTCCTGGATGAAGCATCCGTAACAGCCACCGAGAACGCTGTGATGACAGCAGTCATGGCTGAAGGTGATACCATAATCAGCAATGTCGCATCCGAGCCGCATGTTCAGGACCTGTGCAACATGCTTGTATCCATGGGAGCCGAAATCACAGGTATAGGTTCCAATATTCTTCATATCAAGGGTGTAAAGAAGCTCCACGGTACCGAATTCAGGATAGGCTCCGACTTTATGGAAGTGGGATCCTATATCGGTCTTGCTGCCGTTACCAGAAGCGAGCTTGAAATTACCGATGCAACGCCCGCAAATCTCCGCATGGCAAGAATCGCCTTCGGAAAGCTGGGTATAACCTGGGAAACATCCGGGGATTCCATTCTTGTTACTCCGAGACAGAGGCTTGAGGTTTGTCACGACATGGGAGGTCAGATTCCGTCCATAGATGATGCTCCGTGGCCGGGATTTCCGCCCGATCTTACAAGTATTGTCACTGTAGTGGCCACTCAGGTAAAGGGGACCGTTCTCATTCACGAAAAAATGTTTGAGTCCAGAATGTTTTTTGTGGATAAGCTGATAGAGATGGGGGCAAGGATTGTTCTGTGCGATCCGCACCGTGCCGTGGTAAGCGGTCCTGCCAGACTCAAGGGTTCCGATCTTGTTTCTCCCGATGTAAGAGCCGGTATGGCCATGGTTATTGCCGCTCTGTGTGCCGAGGGAAAAAGTACCATCCGCAATGTATACCAGATAGAAAGAGGGTACGAGGATCTTGCCGGAAGACTGAGCAGCCTGGGTGCCCGCATAAAAAGGATTCCGGACTGAATCAGCGGGTCTCTATAGTGTATCTGTAGCCCTGTTCCGTAAGAAATTTCTGTCTGTTGGCTGAAAATTCCTCTTCTACGGTATATTGGGAAACAAGGGAATAGAAACAGGAATTTCTCTCTTTTGGTCTGAGGATTCTACCCAGTCGCTGTGCCTCCTCCTGTCTTGATCCGAAGCTTCCCGAAATCTGTATTGCCACCGATGCATCGGGCAGGTCTATGGCAAAGTTGGCCACCTTTGAGACAATTATTATTCTCTCTTCCCCTTTTCTGAACCGCTCGTAGATTTCTTCTCTGGTGCTGTTTGGAGTCTGCCCCGTGATGATGGGAACTCCCAGAAGCTTTTTCACTTCCTTCAGCTGCGAGATATACTGTCCTATGATCAGGATATAGTCATCCCTGTGGTTTTCTGTCAGCTCCTTGATTACCTCAAGTTTTCTTCTGTTTTCCGAAGCAATCCTGAACTTTTCCCGTTTGCCTGCAGTGGCATAATCTATTTTCATGTCATCGGGAAGATTGATCCTGATTTCGCAGCAGGTTGCTTCTGCAATCCACCCTTTTTCCTGGAGTATCTTCCAAGGGCAGTCATATTTCTTTGGCCCTACCAGTGAGAACAGATCCTTTTCCCGGCCGTCTTCCCTGATCAGAGTGGCTGTGAGTCCCACCCGGCTTATGGCCTGTATTTCGGCTGTTATTCTGAAAACCGGTGCCGGGAGAAGATGTACTTCGTCATAGATTATCAGTCCCCAGTTGTTCTGTCTGAAAATCTCAAAATGAGGGAATCCCGATGTCTTGTCCGGTCTCCAGGTAAGTATCTGATAAGTGGCTACCGTTATTGGTTTTATTTCTTTCCGGTCTCCGCTGTATTCTCCTATGTCGTCGGGATTTATGAAAGATTTGTCCTTAAGCTCTTCTATCCACTGATGAACCGCCGCGATATTCGTGGTCAGTATCAGTGTCTGGGTCTGCATGAGCTCCATTATCCTCATGCCCACCACTGTTTTTCCCGATCCGCAGGCCAGAACCACTGTGCCGTATCCGTTTCCCGGGCTTCCGCCGCCGTAGAAGGCCTGTGCCGCCTCGTTCTGGTAGTCCCTTATGACAAGCTTCTTGCCCGCTGCGGTAACATCTCTCAACCTGAATTCAAGAGGTTCGCCCTTGCGCAGAGGAATGTTGTCCTTTACCGGATAGCCCATTCCTATAAGTTCCTGTTTGATGGTTCCCCTGTCCAGGGTTGCCAGCATGAAACCCCTGCCGTCAGCTCTCGGAGTCAGATATTTTTCCAGCTTCTTCACCGATTTCACGGTAAGGAAAATATGCTTGTCCTCTATGCTCAGGAAAAGGCAGTCAGGGTCATCCTCGCAGGGAAGAAGCACAAGCTTGCCGAAAAGGCTGCCGCTCTCCTTTATTCTGAAAAGGACATTGGAAGGAATCCTGAATTTAGCCCATTTTTCCAGTCTGGCAATTATTTCATCGGTCGATATTCCGGCAGAAGCCGCATTCCACATGGAAAGGGGAGATATGCTGTAAGTATGGATATGCTCCGGGGATTTTTCCAGCTCCGCAAAAACAGAAATGTCATCCCTGGCCTGTTCAAAGCATGGGGAGTGTACGTCGAGTAGAACTGTTCCGTCACTCTGGACGATAATCGGCTTGTCTGTCTGATCAACCATTCTAAAAGCTTAAGGGGAAAAAAGTCTTGTGTCAATCAGAAAAATAAACTATACTTTATGATGTGAAAAAGCTTTATTCCGCCATATTCCTGCTGGTGTTCTCGGCCGTTTTTTCCTTTGCCCAGGAAGCTGAAACCCAGGAAAGAATCATCACTGCAAACGATTATCTCAATACAGTTGCCGCTGCCTATGCGG
>JAZNLX010000023.1:0-15516 GCA_045579325.1 Spirochaetia bacterium | reverse complement strand
GCTGAGTATTGCCGCACACTTAAGTGCTTCTCCCCCGTACTCCTCCTGGTTGAGAGGGCCGAGAGCTGTCTGTGCCTGAATAGGAATATCGGCAGATATTTCCCTGGCCGCCTCCACCGCAAGAAACAGCTCCTCCATATCGCGGAAGGTTTCAAAAACAAGAAGATCTGCCCCCTCTTCAACCAGAGGCCTGATCTGCGCCCGGAATGCATCCTTGGCTTCGCCGCGGCTGAGCTTCCCCACAGGTGCAATGCGTACCCCGAGAGGTCCTACGGAACCGGCAACATATACATCGTCTCCGGCAGCCGCCCTGGCAATTCTGACCGCCGCCCTGTTTATGGCATCGGTCCTGTCTTCTATCTGATAGGTTTTAAGTTTGATTGGATTTGCTCCGAAGCTGTTTGTCTCTATGACATGGGCTCCGGCAGCTATGTAGCTCCTGTGGATCTTTTCCACAAGAGCCGGCTTTGTAAGGCATACTTCCTCAAAGCAGGTTGAAATCTGGATTCCGTTTGAATAAAGCTCTGTCCCCATTGCGCCGTCAAAGATAACTATTCCCTCTCTGACCCGCTCAAGATAATTCTTTTTCATACTTCCTCGGTTTTCTGATATCTGGAAATTACTGCGGCAAGATCGAACTTGTTCTCATAGAACCCTTTGCCGGTAATGATTCCTCCTATTTTTCCCCTGCATCTGATATCTGAAGTTATGTCCCTGAAATCCTCTTCGCAGCTTATTCCGCCCGAAACGGTAACAGGAAGTCCTGAAGCCTCCGCTATGGCAAGAGTTCGCTCCAGATCGGGACCCGAAAGTGTTCCGTCCCTTACAATATTGGTATAGATGATTGAGCAGATACCGTTTTCTGCCGCAGCTCTGGCCAGGTCGGTATCAACGATTCCGCCCCCCTGCTGCCAGCCGGCAACCTTTACCTCTCCGTTGAGGGCATCGATTCCTGCAATGAATTTAGGGCCGAACTTTTCAGTCCATACGGCGGCACAGGTGGGGTCCTTTGCAAAGACGGTTCCCAGGATAAGGTAATCTATCCCTATATCCGAAAGCTCACTGATATCAGAATCGGAACGGATACCGCCTCCCAGTTCCAATACGGCATCCACCTCTTTTCTGATAGATGAGATAACGTCCCTGTTGTTTTTTCCCCCTCTGGCTGCATCGAGATCCACAAGATGGATTCTCTCGGCACCTGCCTCCACAAAGCTTTTTGCCACAGCCACGGGATCGTCGCTGTAGACTGTAACTTTTTCATAGTCACCCTTGTAGAGTCTTACACATTTTCCCCCAAGAAGGTCGATTGCCGGTATTATAAGCATCAGTTTCCTACTTTATAGCGCTTGATTTTCTTTGTGGAAGATTCCTCAAAAGGCTTATCCACGGCACGTACGCGTGTAATTTTCATATAGCTCTGGAGAATCTTATTCACGATGCTGACAATTTCCTCAAGCTTTTTCTGGATAAGCTCAGGATCGTTGGTCTTGCGGAGATCCTCTGACGGATAGATAAGGGCTTCGATTTCTTCGCCGTCCTGATGCTTTCCGTTTTCGTTTATATAGCCTCTGACCAGAATCTGCTCGATTTCAGGATAGAGCTGGAATCTGTCTTCGATTTCTTCAGGGAAAACATTCTTTCCGCCGGCAGTAACAATGATATTTTTCTTGCGGCCTGTAAGGTAAAGATAGTTCTCCTTGTCCACATATCCCATGTCTCCGGTGTAGAAGAAGCCCTGGTTGTCCATTACTTCGTCGGTTGCAGCCTGGTTCTTGTAATAACCCTGCATAACCACAGGTCCCTTGAATGCGATTTCTCCCCTGCCGTCCTTGTCAGGAGCCACGATCTTCACCTGAATGTCAGGAAGCACCTTTCCTACAGACTTGATCTTGAAGCGGTAGATAGGGTTGAGGGCAACGATAGGTGATGTCTCTGTAAGCCCGTATCCCTGAACAAAGTCCAGACCCAGCTGGTTGTACATCTTGAATGTGCTCGGTGGAAGAGGTCCGCCGCCGCTGATACAGATTCTGTTGTCGAGAAGAGATACCTTTTCCAGGATAAGCTTTCCGAAGAGTTTCTTTCCGATCTTGATTCCGAAGCAGCTCTTGAGGAATCCGCTGATGGCCATAAGAGTCTTTACGATTCCGTATGTGACGATTCCCTTGGCACGAACCCCTTTCATGATCTGAGCCAGGAGCTTGTTGAAAAGCATAGGGACACCGAGGAATATGGTAACCTTTCCGTCCCTGAGATCTGCAAGCATTTCCTTGATAACCAGACGCTTTGCGAAAACTACCTCGGCACTCTGGGCAAGACCTACGATGATAACAGCCTGCATTGTGTATGCGTGGTGTACCGGAAGAAGGGCATAGAATACGTCTGTATGATAGATCTGCATGTGCATCTGTGCCAGGAAACAGTCGTTGATAAGGTTGTAATGTGAAAGCATGACCCCTTTAGGTGTGCCTGTTGTTCCCGATGTATAAAGGATGGCTGCTGTTTCATGCACATCTACCTTTACCGGCTTTTCCAGAGGTGTATCTTTGAGAGCAAGCACATAGTCAGGATTTTTGTCTGTAAGAGAATATACAGGAGTACCTTCAGGAAGACATTTTGCCAGATCACTGTATTTTTCTTCATCCAGGATAGCTGCCGCAGGTTCGCTGAAATTGATAAGGTTCTTCAGTTCCTCGACATGAAGTGAATAATCAAGAGGAACAATGATGGCTCCGGCAGTTGCAATGGCATAGTAACCTACTGCCCATTCAGGGGAGTTCTTTCCTGTGAGAATAACATGATCCCCTTTCTTTACCCCTTTTGCCACAAGTGATGCCGCAAGAGTAAGAATCTTTTCCCTTGTCTCCCTGAAAGACATATTGAAAAGAACCGGATTATAAGTAGACAGACACTTCTTGTCAGGATATCTGGCTGCCGCAATCTGGAACATTTCGGCAAGTGTTGGAACTTCACCGTCAAAAAGTTTTCCTTTGAATTCTTCCAGAAACTGAAATGTTCTATGTTTGTACATTAATTTCTCCTATAATCTTCTCTATTTTATGTTATACTACACAAAATAGCAAGAAACATTATATCATAAATGAAGTAAAATGACAAACATACATTTTTCCGATACCGTAATAACAGGGGGAGGCCCCTCAGGACTCTTCTGCGCACTCAGGCTTACAGAGGCCGGAATTCCCGTAACTCTTTATGACAGAATGGAAACTCCGGGTAGAAAATTCATTCTTGCAGGCCTCACGGGAGGGCTTAATATAACCAACAGTGCTTCCCCTGCCGCATTTGCCGAAAAATATTATGAAAACAGTTCCCTTTTCAGCTCCCTGCTTAAGGATTTCTCTCCGGAGGATACGGCAGACTGGTACAGGCAACTGGGCTCCGGCAGCTTCCGGGGAAACGGAGGCAAGATCTACGCATCCGAAACCGCCGAAAAAATTCTTGAAAACTGGCTTGAGAGGCTGAACCGCACCGGCCTGTTCCGTTTCTGCGGCAACCGTGAGTTTGTCTCTGTGGAAAAAACCGGAAACAGGATACTTCTGACCTTCAGGGCTGCCGGGCCGGAGGGAGCCGGAGAACTGATACGCACGGAATGCAGCCATGCGGTTTTTGCCATGGGTGGGGGAAGCAGAAGCAAAACCGGCTCCGACGGCAGCTGGACCAAGGCCTTCGAAGCAGCCGGAATCAAGGTGAATCCCCTGAAGCCGGCCAACTGCGCCGTTCTGGTGAACTGGTCCGACAGATTCAGGGAAAGAATAAAAGAAAGCAGCCGAAGCGAAGAGGTTATTTTTTCTGCCGACGGTATTCGCTCCACCGGAGAGGCTGTTTTTACGGAATACGGAATAGAAGGGAGCGGAATCTACTCCCTGGTACACGGAATCAGAGGCCGCCTGGGAAAGGGGGAAAGCTGCACCGTAAATGCCGATCTTCTGCCGGGGCTTACGGAAGAGAAGATCAGGGAAAAGCTTTCCAGGCCAAAAGGAAAAAGCTCCCTTTCCAACTACCTGAGAAAAAGCCTGAAGCTTTCAGGTACCAGATTCCTGCTGTTGAAGGAGCTGGCAACGGCGGAAGAATTAAGCAGTATCGAAAGCAATCCGGCCCTGTTCAAGAATCTGAAAATAAGTATTACCGGATTGGGCTCTCTGGAGGAGGCCATTTCATCTGCCGGCGGGGTGTCCTTTGAGGAGCTGGATGAGAATCTCATGCTCCGAAAGTTTCCGGGTATCTATGTAATCGGGGAAATGGCCGACTGGGAGGCCCCTACCGGAGGATACATGCTTCAGGGCTGCTTTTCCATGGCGTACAGGGCAGCCGGAGCAATAATCGGACATACTTAACTTTTTTTAAAATCCCTAGTATATTTCTGTTGATGAGAGTCTTAGGCTTATTCCTGATTATCCTGTTTTTTTCTTTTTCTCCCCTTTATGCTGAGGAACACACACCGGAAGTAAGCATCATTACCGTTCTTCCCGGCGATGCCATACATACCGCATTCGGACATTCGGCCATAAAGGTAGACAACAGGCTCTACAATTACGGAACTTTCAGCTTTCACGCACCGGGCTTTCTGTCCAATTTTGTCAAAGGTAAAATGCAGTATTACCTGGGAATCGAAAGATTTGACAGAGTTCTTTTCCGCTACATACACAGGGAAGACCGATCCATTTACGAACAGAAGCTGAATCTTACTCCGGAACAGACCGAGGAACTGATAAAATTTCTCCGTTTTAACGCAAGGAAGGAGAATAAATATTACGATTATGAATTTGTAAAGGATAACTGTTCTTCCAGGATTCGGGATGTGCTTGTCCGGGTGCTGGGAGAGGAAATAACCTTCAGCGATGCCGTTTCGGAGCAGATAGGGGAAAAAAGCTACCGGGACTACATACGGAGCTATCTGGGAAATCATCCCTGGTTTGATGCCGGTATACAGTTTACCCTGGGAACCGTGGCAGACAGGAAAGTTCCGGCCGAGGATGCATTTTTCCTGCCGGAAATGGTGCTGGACCAGTTCAAGGGGTGCAACCTGACAGGGGATTCTCACTTTATCTACGAATCGGAGCTTTCTCCGGGACTCAAGGGGGGAAACAAGCCGCTTCTTCCGGGAATCAATCCTCCGGTACTGACTTTCTCGCTGCTGATTACTGCGGAAATTCTTCTTTATCTCTTGGCTTTAAGAAAAAAAATACCCGGCACGCTGCTTAAGGTATTCGAAACCTCGGCGGTGGTCATCAATCTGCTGGGTGGGATTCTGCTTTTCTACCTGATGTTCTTCTCTGCCCATTTTGCAGTCAAGGGAAATCTGCATATCCTGTGGATGACCCCTCTCAGCCTGATTCTGCTGTGCATAATGCACCTGCAGGATAAGCGTATTGCAAAGGTTGTGGCTACTGTTCTTTTTTCGGCAGCCCTTACTTCCGTTGCGGTTTTTGCGGCCGGCTTCCAGAAGACCTGTACCGCCTATTATCCTGCAGTGATTTTCTACCTTGCCGTGTACCTGAGAATTATTCTGTTACCTCTCCCTGGAATAGCTGAAGCTGCCGATACCGGTAGTTTCGTTAAAGGTAATATCTGAAATAACAACCCCTGAAATTCCGGTCTTTGATTCAAGTCTGCCACTTGTGTAGTAGTTGGTATTTGCCTTGAATAGAACCTTTTTCCCGGATGAACCGATTTCCAGAGAACAGGAAGCAAACAGCATTGCTGCGGCACAGAGTGTCAGGAAAAGGGCTCTGCCCCGGTTTTTCTTCCTGAAGAGACTTATCCCCAGAAGCAGCGCACTGCCGGCAAGTACGGAATACATAAAAGAGGGACCTATTTGGGTTCTGGTTTCGGACCGGAAGGCAACTGTTCCGGATTCTTTTGAATCGGAGGTCCAGAGGCTTCCCCAGCTTCCGGTATAGTTTTCATCCACAAGCTCCGTTGTCACAGCCTCAAGAACATCTACTGCGTGAATCCTGTTTTTTCCCGTATTGACCCTATTCGCAGCTTTTGCAGCCTCATACCTTTCTTCATTTATCTGAGTAATAAAGAGACCGCTTTCAGGAACAAACATACCTGTACCGTCAGCTTTTTTCTTTTTTCCTTCAAGCATCAGGAACTGTTTTCCGTCATCTGTCAGATTGATTCTGTAAGCTTTGTATTCAGGGTCCTGCAGATCACTTCTGAACTCAACTGTACCCGGCACATCGGGATTCAGCAGCTGAGGAGTCAGCCACCCAAGCTTATATCTTTCGTAGGCAGTCATCGGAGCAGGATCCTCCTCGGTTCCGCTGCTTCCCCAGCTTCCGCCGCTCATGACACTCCAGTCACCCAAACCGGATGTTTCATAATCTATATCATAGAGATCGGGAAGTCCCAATATGTGTCCGAACTCATGGCAGGCAGCACCTATTCCGGTTTCACTGTTCCGGATACTTGTTTCAGACTGAATTGTGTACTCATTGAAATTGTATGAGTCTCCTGAGATTCCTGCGCTCGCAAAAGCTTTTTTGACATTCCATTTGTGAGCCCATATATCACCGTCAATTCCAGTGGAATCCTCTCCGGCGCCGGCATAGATTACCAAAAGAACATCAACTCCGCCGATACTGTCACTGTCAAACCGGCTGTTTTCATCAAATGTCGATGCTCCTTCTTCGTCAATCAGACTGGTTATGACCTCTTTAATCAACTCGCCCACATTCTTATCATCATCCGCACCGTAGTAACTGACTTGATTTTCCGCAGTATAAGGACCGTAGATCTGAAATTCCAGTACAAGATTATTATCAGACATGGTTTTGTAATATTCTTTCATGGTGAGTTTTTCAGTATCTGTTTCATAAATCTTTTTGTAATAATTCTTGTCGTGTCCCGACAGGAAGGGTCTCCCCGGAAAATCCACCAGAACCACCGGAATGTACTTTGTACCGGAAGAAGATACCTTGCGGGCAGCTTTCCCCGAACGGGCAGATGCTTCAGGACTCTTAAGAAAAGGGGATTTTCCGCTGCTTGCCGTTTCCGGCTTAAGGCTGCCGTCCTTTCCTGCATAATCCATAGGAGGTACGGCCCACAGCGATACAGTCATAACAGTCATGAAAAACAAAACAATAATCTTTTTCATATTTTTCCCGTTTATAATTCTTTTTTCTTTTCATCAATACGGAAATCCAGTACCTTGATTATAAAATTGTATCCTGCAGGAGCCACCCCGGCTTTGACCTTCGGGTTATATATCCTGGCCAGGGAATTTATAAATCCGTATTTTTCATCATATCTGATCATATAGAGCATGGGAGCATCCTGCTTGTTCTGCTTGACATATTTCCTGGCATCCTCGAAAAGTTTCTCCACTGTCAGCGCGGCAAGTCTTTCGTAGTCTGCCGATCCTTTTTCCAGAACTCCGTCCCGTACCTTCAGCTCGTATACATTCCCCAGGTTATTGCTGTAGGAATACTGAACCTTCATGGTGTAATTCCTGATTTCATGCCCTTTCCATTTGATGATATTGTCGGTGAGTATCTTGGATTCGCTTTTCCGCAGCTCCTTGTTTCCCCCGGCAAAGCAGACCGGAACAACGGCAACCAGAAACAGAAATGCAATCAGGAGCCTCTTCACGCAAGCCCCTCCTGCTCAAGCTCGTCCCGGAGCACGGCCCGGTATTCGGGAATTGATGCGGCATAGCGGATTATGGCTCTCAGATATCCTTCCGGAGTACCGGTATCCAACCGTTCCCCTTCGATTACGGTATATACCATCTTTTTCATGTCCATCAGCTTCTTCAGGGCATAAACGTGGAAATATTCTCCCTTACTGTTTTCCTCGCAGTGCTTTTTCCAGCCCTCTTCCAGATACTCAAATATTTCCGGAGTAAAGAGATAACGCCCTATGGAAACCTCCTTGCTGGGTTCTGTTCCCGGAGCCGGCTTTTCCACTATGTCCTCCACATGGAGTCCGTCGGCCGACGGCTTGATGACACCGTATCTTTCCAGATGGGGCGGATTGTGCAGGGCAGACATTACGGAGCAGCCTGTCTCTTCATACTTTCTGACCAGCTGAGCCGCCAGGGGAATCTCCCCCATATGCAGATCATCGGGATAGGCCACCACAAAGGGCTCGTTTCCCACAAAAGCCTTTACCTGAAGCAGCGCGTGTCCGGTACCTTTCATTTCGGTCTGGCGCTTGAAGAAAATATCAGCCTCCGAAGCCTTGACTCCCAGCTCCACTTCGCGGTCGAAGTAGTCGTCCAGAGCCTTTTTTCTTCTGGAAGTAAGGATAAGAATTTCCTTTATGCCTGAAGCAAGAAATTCCTCAACTATAAAATCTATACATGGTTTATTGATAACAGGAAGCATTTCCTTCGGAACTGTCTTGGTTACAGGAAGGAAACGGGTGCCGTAACCGGCTGCGATAATTACACCTTTCATACTATAATTATGCTATCTAAAATGAAAAAAAACAAGTCTTGCAGAAAAAACTTCAAGCTATTATAATTCAAAGTATGGATGAAAGAATCGGTGCTGAAATTTTTGATGTAGATCATACCATAACCAGAAACATCACAGCTGTAAGTTATCTCTATCTTCTGGTAAAGAAAAAAATATTTTCGGTAACCATACTCAGACACCTTCCCTATATCTGCATGAACTACAAGTTCGGAATAATGTCAGACAAGCACTTTGACCGTAGGATAGAGGAATTGGAAGGGGTGGACAGAAAATTCCTGGAGGAAGCTGCAGAGGAGACTTTCAGGAACATGCTGAAAAAGGATCATATCTATGCCGATTCCAAGCGCTATATCGAACATCTTAAAAGCAACAACAAGAAAATCATCCTGGCTACATCATCCCTTGATGTAATCATAAAACCGCTGGCAGACTACCTGGGAGTGGATACTGTAATCGCCACCCGCTTTGCATACGACGAAAACAACAAATGCCGGGGTTATTTTGACGGAAAGCCTGCGTTCAGGGAAGAAAAAAGAAGAAGAGTAATGGAATATGTCAGGGAGAACCATATCGATCTGGCTGCTTCATCTTTCTATTCCGACAGCATCCACGATGCACCGCTGTTCAACGAGGTGGGAAATCCCGTTGCCGTAAATCCGGATATAAGACTGACCTTCTATGCCAAAAAGAATGGTTGGCCGATTCTCAGGTTCAGATAGAATACCTGAAGCTGAAATTCACAGGCTTGTCCAGAGTCAGGAACCTGACTGCCGGAATCCGTACCTTCAGCAGATTTCCCTTATACTCGCCCATATCTGAAAAAATTATGTTTCCCGAAGTGCGTATGTTGAGCTGAACCACCGATTCCTTCAGAATCTTTTCCGCTGTTACCGATTTGTCCAGATAATCTGCAAAGATGTAGTCCACCAAAGAAACATATTCCTCCTCGCTGTACGGGTTTCCTGTCTGCGGAGCCAATGGAGAAAGGACCGGGTTTCCGCTTATGCCGAATATCCTGTCCAGGGCGCCGTAGTTGTCTGCTCCCAGATGGAAGCTTACGGTTCTGATCCCTTTTGAATCCTCGATTCTGACAAGGGGCTCGTATTCCGCAGGAAGCACCTGGGTAAAGTCGCCGCTTCTGAGAATAATGCTGAGTCTGGAACTGTCGGGGGAAGTTACCGAAACAGGCTCTGTTCCGGGATAATCCGAAATGGCAGAGAAAATTTCATCTGTATTGAAAATTCCTTCGGAAGCACTTCTGCCGGTAACTTCCGAAAGATCGCTGATATATTTTACAAAGACCGGATTAAGCTCCAGGTCTATGAAAACCTCTCCTCCCCTGCCTGCACTTATACCTATATCCTGCCTGACGGTACATCCGGCAGAAACCAGAATGGCGGCGATACAAAGAAAAAGAAGCTTCAGTCTTTTCATAAGCCGAGAACTGAAAGATCAGGGATTGAAGAATATACAGGTACTGTCTCTATGCTCTTGGCACCCAGCTTGATAAGCTGGTATCTTACCACGGCGATAGGATTTTCCTTGCTGTTTACCTCCAGCTGGATACAGTACTGGGAGAATCTGCTTCCCTGGATAATTGTAGGCTCATCCGCATAGAGGTTGTTTTCCCTCAGGTATTCTCTGATTCCCTCTTCCGCATCGTTCGGTACATTGAAGTACAGCATCACCTTGTTTTCCGCATTCACGGTTCCGTAAAGGTTGATGAGGAACATCTTGAGCAGTTCCATCTTTTCAGGAGACTTTCTTACCTCGGAAGAAATCCAGATTCCTGTTTCGGAGGAGAAAACCCATTCCAGAATCTTGAGTCCGTAGTTTCTGAGTGCGCTTCCCGACTGTGTGATTTCAAGTCCGATATCTGCGCCGCCGTTTCTGAGCTTGGCTTCTGTCTTTCCCCATGTCTCGTAGATGATAAGACCGCAGTCTCCCTTAGGCGGGGTCTTGTATTTCTGGATAGACCACTTGAAGAATCTTTCGGGAGCACCGATTTTTCTGAGTTTTTCGGTAATCCAGTTGAGAGCGGTGTAAGGAAGCTCCGTAACCACAGTGATCTGTTCTTTTCTGTTTATGAGGTTTGAAAGGAATTCCTCGGTGGTCTGTTCCGGGAAGGAGCCGTCCACGATTCCTACCAGGTTTATGTTTCCTCTGTGGAGAGAAAGTACCTTTTCAGGGGCAATCTTTATTCCGTATTCGATTTCCATCTCAAGCTTGCGTTCCATAAGCCAGTCATCGCCGGTAATGGCCACATCGAGTTCGTTGAGAGCAAGCTGAGGTCCGAATTCCTGAGGACGTCCGTCCCAGCCAAACAGGAAATTGACCGATGTAAAGCTTGTAGGTCCGCCCGCATCATATCCTTTTGCGGGAAATCCGGCCTTGGCAAGAAGATCCACCAGGTTTCCCCCTCTTGTAGGATTGGCCAGGGAACCGGCAGGCATACCGATTACAAGTTTATCTTTATTATCCATGATTATCTCCAAATATTATTTTTCAGTAAATTCCAGAGTACCGTTTCCGGTCAGTCTTCGGTAATAGCAGGATGTATGGGAATCTCCGTCTTCCTTCTTTGCATGACAGGCCCCTTTTCCCATCGGGGTGACAAGGAAAAGAAATGAATTCTGTTCACAGTTGGTCCTGATTTCCTCAATCCTGAGCATGTCGCCGGAGGTAAGTCCTTTTTTCCAAAGTTCGTTCCTGCTTCTGCTCCAGTATGTGGCATATCCGCTTCTCAATGTCTCTTCCCACGCCTCCTTGTTGATAAAAGAGAGGATAAGGACTTCCTTTGTCCTGAAATCCTGGGTAACAACGGGAAGAAGCTTTTTACCGTCCTCACCGAAATCGGCAAGAAACTCTGTTGTATATTCCTTTTTCATATTATTAATTATAATAATTAATCGTAAAATTGTCTATTGATAACGGAATATATAAAAAAGCCGCACCGGACAGGTACGGCTTTATTTAAAGAAATATGAAACGGGGGATGACATATTTCATTTTTACAAAGAGGATGCAGAGCAAAATTGAACCAATCTCCCCTGCATCTAAAAGAGGATGAAAAGAATATTATAAAAAAGCACGGTTTAAACCAAAAAAACTATATCAAATAGGACCGCACCTTTTCTTTCTTCATTTTTATTATATTTCAGTTTTTAATAACTTTCAAGATGGGAAAAATCCCAATTTGACACACGCCTCCGGGAGAAAACCTTGACCTGTATTAATGGCTATACATCTATCAGCCCTATACTTATGGCATAACGGATAAGCTCTGTCATGTTCTTGCATTTCAGCTTGACCATTATGCTTGCCTTGTGGTTCTCCACCGTCTTGGAGCTGATCCGGAGCTCCTCGGCTATATCCTTTACCGAAACGCCGTCTATAAGATGCTTCAGAATCTGCTGCTCCCTGAGAGAAAGCTTGCTGTAAGCCGATTTTCCGTCTTCCGATATTTCCACGTCATCCTTGCTTATAAGGGTTTTTATGACCTTGTTGGAAACATAGCTGTCTATGTAGATCTCGCCGCTGTTTACCTTATCTATTGCTTCCGTAAGATTTTCGGGGGAGGATTCCTTGAGAATGTATCCCTTGACTCCGTTTTCCACCGCCTCCAGAATGTATTCTATCTTGGAATAGACGGTAATGATGATTATCTTCAGGTCGGGAATTGCCGCCAGCACCTTTCTGGCCAGAACAAGGCCTGAGCTTCCGTGGAGAGAAATATCCAGCAGCAGGATATCGGGACGGCACTCCAGAACGGTGCTGTATCCATCTTCCACATTATCGCTTTCCCCCACAACGGAGATTTTAGGATCCCTGCTTATTATGGATTTAATCCCTTCGCGCATGAGAGCATGATCTTCGATTATTACTACCCTGATGTCATTCATTCATATCCTCCAGCGGAACTGAAATATTAACCGCGGTTCCTTTCTCCGGTGACGAACTGATTCTGAACGTACCGCGGGAAATCTTTATCCTGTCTGTTATTCCCCGAAGCCCGGCATGGGCCTTTCCATCGGAAATCTTCATAGCTCCGGCAAAATCAAAGCCGCTTCCGTTATCCGAAACCTTAAGCAAAAGATCGGGCCAGGAAACTATTATTCCCACCTTTACCTCGGTGGCATCCGAATGCTTTTCTATATTTGTCAGAAGCTCCTGGACAATCCGGTAAATACAGAGCCTGACCGACCCGCCGATATTTACCGATTCCGTTCCCAGCGAAGTATAAACCGCGCTGCGCCCGGTCCGCTCCTGCCAGTCCGACACATACCCGGAAAGTATCTCATCCAGCTTCCTGTCAGGATCGGGGGGGCGGATTTCGCAGGAAATATCCCGCAGCTGCTTCTGCGCACCGGCCAGTATACCTGCCAGGGAACGGAGCTTTTCCGCTTCTGCCTGATCCTTTGCACTCCGTGCAAGCTCATTGCACATCATCCCGGAATATACCAGATCCTGTATCACGGTATCGTGCATCTCCAGCGCCATGTGCCGTTTTTCCTCTTCCCGGTGCTCCAGGGATTCACTCAGAAGCGTCCTGTACTCCCGGATTATCCGGCCGGCCCGGCAGAGTCTGATGTACATAAAAAGAAAAAGCAGGGTGAAAAAGATACACATGACCGGAAGACCGATAAGGATATAACCGGGCATGCTTTCCTGCATTGCGGAAGAAAAAGGGATGGCAATGTACCCCAGAAAACAAAAGAGAAGGATAACAACCGAAATAAAGCCTGTCAGCTGCTTGTCTCTGTAAAACTTCCGCAAATTTATCACTTCAGGTATTATAACATTAAAAACAATATTTTTCAAACATAATATTTTATGATACAATCCCCCCATGAAAACTTTACATTCTCTCATGATGCAGGCAGCCGAAGCGCTTGACCTGGACGAAACCGGAAAGGCAAAGGAAATCTTCAGGGAAATACTGGAACGGGACGGAAACTACTTTCCCGCACTCTATAACCTGGGGCTGATATATGCCGGAGAGGGCAATGAAGATGAAGCTGAAAAATGCTTTCTGGCTGCCCTGGAAACAAGACCCGAAGATGCGGATCTGCTTACGGAGCTGGGTGGTATCTGTCTCAGGAAGGACCGGAACGGAGAGGCCGAGAAATATCTGCACAGAGCCGAAGAACTGGGAGGCTGCAGCGAGGTGCTGTTCAACAATCTGGGGGTGGTCTGCTTCAGGAAGCAGGAGTACCGGGAGGCAAAGAAGCTTTTCAGAAAAGCCCTGGAAATCAATCCCGACTACCGGGAAGCAAGAGAAAACACAGCTCTTGCCAATTTTTATATTGCAATGCTCTGACCTATAATATAGATTAAAAACATGGAATCATACAGCTCATACGAAGAATATATCAATGCCCTTGAGGAAAGAGGGCTTCTGCCGGAGGGATTCAGGACATCGGTTGTACCGCTGACATTCTTTCCGGAAGAGAGGGAAATCGACAAACCGCTTCCCATGAACATGTCACTCATAATGCTGGACAGGCCTACAGAAAAGTTTGCCGCAGTTTTCACCAGCAACAAATGTCCGGGAGCTCCCGTAATCATCGGAAGAAAAAGACTGGAGAGCAGACAGCTCAGGGGAATCATCATAAACAACAAGATTGCAAACGTGTGCATAAGAACCGGAGTGGAGGATTCTCTTTCCCTGGTGAAGGAACTGGCGGAAATAACCGGGGGAAACCCCGAGGAATATATCCCTTGTTCTACAGGTATCATAGGGTGGAGACTGCCGGTACAGGAAATGAAGAAGTATCTTCCGGCCCTGGCAGAGGGACTTGCCGGAGGTACAGCCGTCAAGCTGGCAAAGGGAATCATGACCACTGATGCATTTCCAAAGCTCAGATCCGTACAGATCGGAAACGGAAGAATAGTAGCCGTAGCCAAGGGTGCCGGCATGATTGAACCGAATATGGCCACCATGCTCACATATATCATGACAGATGTGGATATGGACAGGGATTTTCTCCGGGCCTGCCTGAAAAGGGCTGCGGACAGAAGCTTCAACTGCATTTCCGTAGACAGCGACCAGAGCACCAGCGATACCGCAATCCTGATCAGCTCTGCCATGAAACCGGCTGTTTCCGAAGAGGAATTTGAAAAAGCCCTGACAGAGGTATGCTCCCTGCTGGCAGAAGACATAGTAAGAAATGCCGAGGGAACAGGACACGTGATCAGAGTCGAGGTTACAGGGGCCGAAAACGATTCCGTAGCCAAGGCTGTGGGCAAGGCTGTAATCAATTCTCCGCTGGTAACCACCGCCGTTTTCGGAAATGACCCTAATGTGGGACGTCTGGTTTCATCTGTGGGAGATTTCATGGGAAACCACGGACTGGAATTTGACAAGGACAGAATGATCCTCAGACTGGGAGACGAAACCGTATTTGCCGACGGCTCCTTCTGCATAGACAAGGAAAAAGAGGAAAAGCTTTCCGCCTACATGAAGGAAAGAGCCCTGGATTCAGAGCATAAGACATATCCGGCTCACAATCTCAACGTGGAAGTGTTCTACAGACTCAGCGAAAACGGCAAAGGAAGCGCAGTGGTAAAAGGGACCGACCTTTCCTACGGATACGTAAAAGAGAATGCAGACTACAGATCCTGATGACAAAAGGGATTTCGGCTCTATTTTTGCAGAATGGGAAAAAAGGGCCGGATCCTCCGGGGCGCTGGCCCGCAGCATAAAGGAAAAGAAACAGGCCGAAAGACAGGCTTCCGTTCAGGTTTCGGAAAAGCAGCTTAAGACAGAGGCGGTCCTGGACCTTCACGGAATGACTGTGCCGGAGGCCGAAAAAGCCATGACCTCCTTCATCCATATGGCTGCCGTAAAAAGATTCAGAAAGGTTCTGATCATCCACGGAAAAGGAATCCATTCAAAAGACCCTGTAATGAGACAGACAGTTATAAGTTTTCTGGTAAGATGCCCGAAGGCGGGAAAGCACGGCACACCCTCCGCCGCAGAGGGCGGATCGGGAGCCACTTGGGTATTGATAAAAAACTGATTATTTTTCTCTGAAAATAATTCTTCCCCTGGTAAGGTCGTATGGGG
>JAZNLX010000022.1:0-4054 GCA_045579325.1 Spirochaetia bacterium | reverse complement strand
AGCTTAGCCTTTGCGGCAAGAGCACCGAGCTCTTCCTGTGCACGGCAGATATCTGCAACAACCTGGCTACCCTTTTCAATGGCTTCGAGCATCACGTCTTCGGAAACTTCCTGTGCACCGCCTTCAACCATGGTGATTCCTTCCTTGGTTCCGGCAACAACAATTTCCATTTCGGCTGCTTCGATCTGTTCGAATGTAGGGTTGATTACATATTCTCCGTTAAGGTAACAGACTCTTACGGCTGCGGCCGGTCCGTTGAACGGAATATCTGAAATGACTACTGCAGCAGAGGATGCAACCATTGCTACAACATCAGGTGGGTTAATCTGGTCTGCGGAAACTACTGTCGGTACAACCTGAATATCTCTCTTGAATTCTTTGTAGAAAAGAGGTCTCATCGGACGGTCGATCAGTCTGGAAACAAGGATTTCCTTGTCTTTAGGCTTACCTTCTCTTTTTAAGAATCCTCCCGGAATCTTTCCGGCAGCATAATATTTTTCATTATATTCAACCTGCAAAGGAACATAATCAAGTCCTTCGATAGTATCTTCTGAGCAGCATACTGTTGCTAATACTGAAGAACCGGCATAGGAAGCAAAAACGGCACCGTTGGCCTGTTTTGCAAGTTTTCCGGTTTCAAGAATCAGATCCTTGCCGCCTACATTTATTGTAACTTTTGGCATTATCAATCCTTATTTTATTATTTTCTTAATCCTAATTCTTTAATCAACTCTCTGTACTTGTCAAGGTTTGTTCTCTTGAGGTACTTGAGCAGCTTTCTTCTCTGTCCTACGAGCTTGAGAAGTCCTCTTCTTGAGTTATGGTCTTTCTTGTGAATCTTGAAATGTTCGGTAAGTTCATTGATTCTTTTTGTAAAAATTGCAATCTGAACTTCTGTAGCTCCGGTATTTGCTTCGCTTCCACCGAATTTTGCAACAAGTTCAAGCTTTTCTTCTTTTGTCAAAGACATAGACAATCTCCTTTATTCTTCTTTTGTATACTCCAACTTAATAAGAGCATCGTTAACATTTATTACGGCATCGGTAAAACTACCGTCCCTGAACAGCTTTATTTTATAGCTTCCGCTGCCCGGAAGAAGCTGTCTGATTTCATTTCTCGGAATTTCATCCGCGGGAAGCCCCGAAACATCAACGGAATAACCGTTGTACATTATCCCGGACAGGATATCCAGCCGCCCCTCCGTAATTAGAGAACGGATATAAGTGCTCTTTACAGTGCACCCTGAATATACCAGCTCCTCCACAACCTCCACTCTGACTCCGGAATCTGCATACATGGATTCTATGTCTGCCGGACCGGTATCATTATTGAAGCCGCACCTGAAATCATATCCTATAACAACTTTGACAGGAATCAGGGATTCTTCGATTTTCTGAAAAAATTGCCTACCTGATAGTTTACCAAATTCATAGGAAAAGTCAATCAGTATGACAGTATCAATTCCAATATCCTTCATTATTGCAAGCTTCTGGTTCAGAGTATAGATATTTCCCTGAAAACTGCTGTTGAAAATCTCATGGGGATTCTGTCTGAAGGTAAATACCGCGGAACAGGTATCCTTCTCTCCGGTGATCCTGTCCAGAAGCGCCTTGTGCCCCAGATGGACGCCGTCAAAAACCCCTACCGTAAAGGCATACCGCTGTCCAGCCAAAGGCTTTTTTTCCGTAAATTCTTCCCATGATATGATTTTCATCGCACCCCTGCCGCAAATGCATAGTAAGGGCGCCCTTTCTTTCTGCCCACCATGGCGCAGAAGTTTCCTGCCGCATCAAAAAGGGCTATGAGCTTTCCCTCCTCGGCAAAGAGGGACACTTCCTTTCTGAAAGGACCTGCGAATTCCCTCCCCTCCTTCAGGAGCTGTGCGGTACTATCCGGAACAACCTTGGTGACAAAACCGCAGAGCCTCATTCCTTCATCTGCCGGAATAAGCCTGTATCTGCCCGGCTCAATGCCGTCTGCCGAAAATCTTCCGATGGAATTTCTCCTGAGGGCGGTAAGATAGCCCACAGTACCGCACATGGCGGCAATATCCCTGGCCATGGCCCTGATATAGGTACCTCCTGAGCAGCTGACCCGGAATACGAGATCCGGTGCGTCATAGCTGAGGATTTCAAAGCTGTATACTGTTATCTTCTTAGGGGGAATATCCAGTTCCCGCCCCTTTCTTGCCAGCTTGTAGGCTCTTTTCCCGTCCACATGCACTGCGGAAAAATCGGGCGGAACCTGCATCATCTCCCCGTGAAAACTTTCCGCAGCCTTCATGATCTGCTGAAGGTCCGGTACGGGATTTCCGCTGTTTATGATTTCCCCCTCCGTGTCCAGTGTTGCTGTCTCCTCACCGAAACGCATGGTTGCAGTATAGGTCTTGGGCATGTCTGACATATAGGGGATAAATTTGGTGATCCTTCCCGTAAGGGCCATGAGAAGACCGTCGGCAAAAGGATCAAGTGTACCGCAGTGTCCTACCTTCCTGGTATCAGTATCTTTCTTGAGCTGATACATGGCCTTGAAGGAAGAGATGCCTGCGGCTTTGTTAAGAAGTACAAAACTTGAAATCAAGAAAGTATGTCCTCAATCTTTTTATTGATTTCATAACCTTCCTTGATTGAATTATCGTAATAGAAGGTAAGCCTTGGTGTAAGACGGGTCTTGAGATTCTTTCCAATGACACCCTGGATAAACGGGGCAGCACTGTTGAGACCCTCGATACTCTTGCGTACGGCTATGTCATTGTCAAAACCGGAAATATAGACCTTGGCCACGCTCAGATCCGAAGAGCATTTTACTCTGGTTACGGAAATGAGCCTGCCTACCCTGTGATCCTTGATTTTTCCCGAAAAAATCAGGCTGCTGACAATCTCCTGAATTACACTTTCAACACGCTGAAGTCTGTATTCCGACATATTACGCTACCTCAAAGCTTCTTTGCGATTTCTCTGATTTCGTAGATCTCGATAATATCGCCTTCATTGATATCGTTGAAATTCTCAAGACCGATACCGCATTCATATCCCTTGTCGACTTCCTTGACATCGTCCTTGATACGCTTGAGGGATGAGATCTTTCCGTTGAAGATTTCAATTTCATCCCTGTATACATGGGCAATGGCATTTCTCTTGACCTTACCGGATGTAACATAGGCACCGGCAATGACACCAACCTTAGGAACCTTGAATGTGGCTCTGACTTCAACTGTACCGATCTGCTCTTCCTTGAGTTCAGGAGCAAGCATACCTTCCATTGCTGTCTTGATATCTTCCACCGCATCGTAGATGATGTTGTATTTCTTGATCTCTACCTTTTCCTGCTCTGCCAGAAGCTGGGCCTTGGCTGTAGGACGAACATGGAAACCGATGATGATGGCATTGGAAGCAGAAGCAAGGTTTACATCGTTCTCGACAATTGCACCGGCAGATGCATGAATGATATGGAGACGGATCTCTTTAGTGGAGAGCTTTTCCAATGTGGACTTGAGAGCTTCCACGGATCCCTGCACGTCACTCTTGATAATAACCTTAAGCTCCTGGATTTCTCCGTCCTGGATGGAGTCATAGAGGTTGTCGAGTGTAACCTTCTTCACGTTCTTTGCAGCACCGATTCTTTCCAGTTCCTGGCGTTTTTCACCGATATGACGGGCATACTTCTCGTTTTCTGTAACCTGGAACGGATCTCCCGAATTCGGAAGTCCCATGAATCCGAGAATCTCAACCGGTGTGGAAGGTCCTGCCTCGGTAATCTTCTTGCCCCTGTCGTCGAACATGGCTCTTACCTTACCGGCATAGACACCTGCAACAAAGGCATCTCCGACCCTGAGTGTACCCCTCTGGATAAGTACGGTGGAAACCATACCTCTTCCCTGGTCGACACGGGATTCGATAATCTTTCCTTCCGCGCGGCAGTTAGGATTGGCCTTGAGCTCAAGAATCTCAGCCTCAATAAGGATATTTTCGAGAAGATCGTCGATACCCTGCTTCTTGAGTGCGGAAATAGGACAGTAGATTGTGTCACCGCCCCATTCTTCAGGAATAAGATT
>JAZNLX010000021.1:0-2508 GCA_045579325.1 Spirochaetia bacterium | reverse complement strand
ACCCGGACCATATTCCGGAGCTTACCTATGAGAAATTCAAGGCATTTTACCGCCGCTGCTACCATCCTTCAAACTGCCGTATTTTCCTTTACGGAAATATAGACACACGGCAGCAGCTGGATTTCATAGAAAAGGAATTCCTGTGCCGTTTCGACGGAAAACAGGAAAAGGTTCCTCCGGTGCCGCTTCAGGAAAAATATGACCGCAGGTTCAGGTATTCTGCCACATTCCCTGCTGCCGACGGGGTGGATGAGGGAAGTGCCTCTGTCAACTGGCTCTGCGGCGAAAGCACAGATCCCGAATATCTTTTCAAGCTCCGGGTTCTTTCGGATATCCTTCTGGACAATCCGTCATCCCTTCTTTACAGGAGAATAGTGGAATCCGATATTGCAGAAGATGTTTCTTCCGTTACGGGAATTTCCAGCTGCAAGAGACAGAGCGTATGCTCAGTAGGTGTCCGGGGAATCGATAAAGAAAGAATAGAAGAATTTGAGAAGTTCATTTTTGATGAGCTTGCCGATATAGCCTCCGAAACAGTTCCGGCCGAAGTAATAGAGGCCGCTTTCTCCAAGCTTGATTTCAGGATGAGGGAAAAACACAGCCGCTTCGGGCTTGCCCTGCTTCAGATCATGGTTCCGGGCTGGATCTACTGCGATTCTCCTACAGCCACCATGTGCCTCAGGGAGGCTTTCGAAAATGTAAGAAAGGAGTATGCCGCAGACCCTGAGCTTTTCAACAGGTTCATAAAATCAGAGCTTCTGGAAAACCGCCATTACAGCGTGGTTTCGGTTTTTCCCGAGGAAGAAGGGGAGGAAAAAGCTTCCGGTATTCCTTGTACCGAGGATTCCGAAGAGGACATGAAGCTTTTTGAGGAGTACAAGGAAAGGGAGGATTCACACGAAAACCTGGCTCTTATTCCCATGCTCCGCAGGGAAGATATTTCGGTGGAGCCTGTAAAGCCTGAATTTGAAAAGACAACCTCCGGCAGGGATACATTCTATACAAACCATATTTTTACCGGTGGCATTGTTTATACCGATATTTTCTTTGATGTGGGACAGCTCAGCGACAGGTATCTTTCCTACATACCTCTGCTCTGTGCCCTGCTGGAGGAGGCAGGATTGCCGGGACTGCCTTATTACAAGGTGGCCGCAAAGATGGACAACCTGGCAGGAAGATGGTTTGTTTCCACCTGCTGTGAATCCTGCATGGACGGAAGCACCAGAAAAATGCTCATGGTACGCTTTGCCTCTCTTGAGGAAAAGGTCCGGGACAGTGCCGCTTTCATGGCTGAAATACTTAAGGAGAGCTGTCTGGATGACATGGACAGGATAAAGGCTGTAATCACCGGTGTCAGAAACGACCTTAAGGAAGAAATTTTTGACAACGGCCATTTTGTGGCAGAAATGTCTGCTTCCGGCCGTCTTTCCGAATCTTCCCACGTATTCAGCCTCTGGAACGGTATTCCTCAGCTCCGTTTCCTGGAAGGGCTTGATACAGAAAACAGCACCCAGATGAAGGAAACCGCGGAAATCCTGAACCAGGTCAGAAACTTTGCCTTCTCTGCCGGGGAAAGGACATTCAATATCGTGTGCTGCGACAGCTTTGATGCCGCAGGGTACAGGGAGCAGCTGGGAAGCCTCTGCTTTGCCGGAGAAAGCACCCTCAGTCCCGATCCTACACGGTTTGTTCCATCCTTCGGTTCGGAATGCTACCAGACAGGAAGCCTGGTAAACTACAACGCCAGGGTAATAAGTGCGGAAGGGTGTCCTATGGACATGATACCTGCGGCAGCCCTTTCCCATATCCTTTCCACAGGGTACCTCTGGGAAAAGGTGCGTATGGAAGGGGGCGCCTACGGAGCTTCCGCTTCCTCCGATTATATGGACCGCATCTTCAATTTCTCATCCTACAGGGATCCGGCCATAGAATCCACCTACAGTACCTTCAGGGAAGCCTTTTCAGAAAAAACAATGGAAAGAATTACCGGGGAGATTCTGGAAAAGACCGTAATCAAGCTGGCCGGACAGGAGCTTAAGCCCAAGTCCCCTGCCAACAGAGGTCTGGGAGACTGCATCAGGGATATGAGGGGAATTACCTTTGATATAAGAAAAAAACGGCTTGAACTACTTTTAAAACTTTCCGTAAATGATATAATCGAAACAGCGGAAGTTCTCAGGAAAAACGGGGACCGGGAATCCTGCACGATAATTGCGGGAAAAGGTTCCGTGTCCAAGGAAAAGAAATTTCTTGAGAAAAACGGATTCAAGAGAATAAAAATTTCAATATAATTCTGAACACTTAAAGGAGTATTCAATGGCAGAAGATAATAAAATTATCTATTCCATGGTAAGGGTAAGCAAATCCTATAACCAGAAGAAGATTCTGGAGGATATCTATCTTTCCTATTTTTACGGAGCAAAAATCGGGGTACTGGGTCTCAACGGTTCCGGTAAGTCATCCCTTCTCAAGATTCTTGCAGGAGTAGATAAGGAATTCAACGGAGAA
>JAZNLX010000020.1:0-7870 GCA_045579325.1 Spirochaetia bacterium | reverse complement strand
GTCAAGAATCTGTGCCTGAACGGTTACGTCAAGTGCAGTGGTAGGTTCGTCTGCCATAAGAAGCTTAGGCTTACATGCAAGGGCCATGGCAATCATAACTCTCTGACATAAACCACCTGAAAGCTGATGAGGATAATATCTCATTCTTGATTCAGGATGCGGGATACCGACTTTTCTGAGAAGTTCGATAGCTTTTTTGTCAGCCTCTTCCTTTGTGCACTTTTCATGCAGATGGATAACCTCTGTAATCTGGTTTCCGATCTTCTTGACCGGATTCATGTAGACAACAGGATCCTGGAAAATCATTGTGATATCCTTTCCTCTGATTGCCTCAATCTTAGCAGGTGAAAGCTTGAGCAGGTCTGTACCGTCGTAAAGAATTTCTCCGGATACTGTGGAATTGCTTCCCAGCAGGCCGAGAACTGTCATACAGGTAACACTCTTACCGCATCCACTCTCGCCGACAAGACCCAGTGTCTCACCTTCAGCAAGGTTGAGATCCACTCCGTGGAGAACACGGATCTGCCGTCCATCTACTTCAAAATCAACTTTTAAATTTTTAACATGAAGCATTTTTTCCGCCTTTTGAATATTAAACGGATACACCTGCCGATGCAGATGCATCCACTAAAATAATTAATTTATTTTAATAAATTATTTTGCCTTACAGTTACGTGGACCGAAATCCATGAAATAAACAGGATATGCATTCCACTCTATGTTTTTTGCCTTTCCGTAGAAAAGAGCTGTGTTGTAAAGAAGAATTGCAGGTGGGTTCTCGTCCCATTCCACAAGCATTTTCCTTACGGCGTCCTTTCTTTCTTCCGGAACGATACTTGTAGTAAGTGTCTTTCCGTACTCAGCAAACTTTCTTGAATCCCAGTTGTAATACCTTGTGGCATCATAGGATGGCTTGAATGTTCTCCAGAAACCTCCTACAGGGTCAGGGAAAAGTGTATTGTGTATTGTGTTTCTCATGTCCAGGGTTCTGATACCGGCTGCATCTGTTGCATTAACCTGCTGCTGGTTCTCGCATACCTGGATTTCGACATTGATACCTACTGCTTTCCACATCTCCACGCATGCCTGGGATGTATCAACTTCTCCGGCATAGTAATCTCTCATAATTCTGAAAACGAGAGGTCTGCCGTCGTATTTTGATTTCTTGAGCATTTCCTTTGCAAGCTCAGGATCGTACTTTGGTTTAGGATGATCCTCAACATACATGAAACCGAAATTCTTGTACTGGATTCCGTTCGGTACATCCACAAGACCGTTCCAGAGGGTATCCACCAGAAGTTCCCTGTCAATGGCAAGGCTGAGAGCCTTTCTGAGATAGATATCCATATAAGGTTTGTGCATGTTCATATAGATGGTTCTTGCTGTAGCAATGGAACCTCCTGTGATTTCCAGTCTGGAATCTGCTGTAACCATATTGTGGAAATCAGGGGCAACATCTGCAATCACATGGAAATCGCCGGACTGAAGTCCTGCAACTCTTGCTGCGATTTCAGGAACAACCTTGAAGGTAACCTTGTCAAAAGCAGGCTTTCCTCCCCAGTAATCCTGATTTGCCTCGAGAATGAGGTGCTCTGTGTCATTGAATTCTACAATTTTATAAGGACCTGTTCCCACAGGCTTGAACTGCCATTTGATAAAATCGGTATTTTTGAAATCCTCTCCGCTGATGATGGAATAACAAGGAAGTGAAAGAATCTGAACCATTGTAGGGTCCGGCTGTTTGGTAATGAATCTTACTGTATAATCATCAATCTTCTGAACTTCTTTGAAGGCTGCCCAGTTCTTGTCCTTGATTCCTACGGCAGGATTCTCTCCGAAAAGTCTTTCCTTGCTGAAAGTCACAAGAACATCATCTGCATTGAAATCTGTTCCGTTATGAAATTTAACTCCCTTTCTGAGCTTAACCTCAAGGGTGGTAGGATTGATCTGCTCCCAGGATTCTGCGAGACACGGAATCATTCCTGTATTGTTCTGATAATCGGTGGTAATGAGTGTATCGTACATGTTCATGAAAACACGGTACATAGATACCAACACCTCTTTTCCGGGTTCTACTGTTGCCGGAAGTGCAGGAATGGCAACTGTAATCTCCTTTGGTGCGGCTGCAGTTTTTTCCGCTTCGGCGGATGCTGCTGCAAACAAGTTTGTCGTCAGACACACAAGTACCAATAACATTAAAACTTTTTTCATATTTTCCTCCGAATATAATATATCCAATCGTATTTTAAATCATTTATGTCCAGACCGAAAGATAGTAAAAATACTTAAAATTCATTTTTTTTAGCGTAAATTTACCTATATTTTTTTCTTATGGGTGTAGTTTAATATTTTGCTATTAGTATATAATAAGGAGGAAGAGGATTCAATGTGCTTAATTAAAGAAGAGTTGAATACAAAAATAACAGAAAACTGTGATGTTCTTGTGGCCGGAGGAGGTATTGCAGGTATTGCTGCGGCATTGGCTGCTGCAAGAGCCGGGGCAAAAACCACTCTTATTGAAAAATCTTCTATTCTAGGAGGATTGGCCACTTCAGGACTGATTGCCATCTATCTCCCTCTCTGCGACGGATGCGGAAGACAGGTTTCCTTCGGTATAGCCCACGAACTGTTCATGCTCTCCATAAAGCATCTGGTTGAAAACAGATATCCTAAGGCATGGCTTGAAAACGGAACCGTGGAAGAGAAATGTGAGAAAAGATTCGAAGTTCAGTACAATGCTTCCCTTTTTGCCCTTGAAGCGGAAAAGCTTCTGATTGAAAACGGCGTAAGGATTCTCTACGGTACATCGGTATGCAGCGCCAGGACCGAAAACGGAAGGATAACCCATGTCATTGCCGAAAACAAGAGCGGTCGTTTTGCCATAGGGCTTAAAAATGTGATAGATGTGACAGGAGATGCTGATATTGCATGGCACGCAGGAGCACCCACCGAAAACTTCAAGGCCGGAAACGTGCTTGCGGCATGGTATTACAGCATAACCGGAGGAAAGCTTACCCTGAACCAGCTGGGTGCCGCCGATATTCCCGATGCGGAAAAGACAGGTCAGGAAAAGGAACCTCTTATCAGAAGACGGTTCGGTGGACTGGACGGCTCGGAGCTCAGCGAGATGCTTATCCTTTCCCATGAGCAGACACTTAAGCACATTACCGTAAACAGGAAAAAGGATCCTTCCATTATTCCTACATCAATAGCCACTATCCCGCAGATCAGAATGACAAGAAAGCTTGTGGGAGAATATACACTGGATGCAGCCGAAGAGCACAGCTACTTCGAGGACAGCATCGGTATGATCAGCAACTGGAAAAAGATAGGACCGGTATACGAGGTACCTTTCAGAACATTATATAACAAAAGGTTCCCTAATCTGATTACCGCAGGAAGATCCATGTCGGTAACAGAGCTTATGTGGGATATTTCCCGGGTTATTCCGGCCTGTGCCGTAACCGGAGAAGCAGCAGGTCTTGCAGCTGCCCTCTTCGAGGATTTCTCCGAAGCCGATATCAAGGTGCTTCAGGAAAGGCTGGCGGCAAACGGAGTTGTACTGCACGAGCAGGACCTTTGATTCAGGAGAATTTTTATGTCTTTGAAGAACATGCGAAATATCGGTATCATGGCTCACATCGATGCCGGAAAAACCACCACAACCGAACGTATTCTTTTTTACACAGGAGAGAATCACAAGATAGGAGAGGTTGATAACGGAGATGCTACCATGGACTGGATGGAGCAGGAACAGGACAGGGGAATAACCATTACTTCCGCCGCCACCACCTGCTACTGGAAAGATCATCAGATCAACATCATCGATACCCCGGGTCATGTGGACTTTACCGCAGAGGTAGAGCGTTCCCTGCGTGTTCTTGACGGAGGCGTAGCAGTATTCTGTGCAGTCGGCGGTGTGGAACCGCAGTCCGAAACTGTATGGAAACAGGCAGAAAAGTACAAGGTGCCCAGAATCGCGTTTATCAACAAGATGGACAGAATGGGTGCAGATTTCTTTGCAGCTGTTGAAGATATCAGAACAAAGCTGGGTGCCAACCCGGTTCCTCTTTTCATTCCTATCGGAGCTGAAAGCGAATTTGAAGGAGCCATCGACATCCTCAACATGAAGGAAATCCGCTGGGATCAGGAAACAAGAGGTGTTGAGATGATTGTTTCCGACATCGATGACAGCAGGAAGGAGCTGGCAGAACAGTGGCATGAAAACCTTCTGGACAGCATTTCGGCATTTTCAGATGAAATAACAGAGCTTTATCTTTCGGGAGAGGAAATTTCCAACGACATGCTCAGGAAAGTTCTCAGAGAAGAGACAATAAAAGGAAACATGCTTCCGGTATTTGTAGGAGCTTCCCTCAAGAACTGCGGAATCCAGTGCCTGCTGGACGGTATCGTGGATTACCTCCCTTCCCCGGACGAAATGCCTCCTGCAACAGCAATCCATGCCAAGAAGGGAGATGAGATTTCAGTTCCCTGCGACAGGGACGGAAGACCTCTGGGACTTGTTTTCAAGATTCAGTCTGACAGGGAAGCAGGTTCTCTCTGCTTCATCAGAATGTATTCCGGAACCATTACAAACGGTACTGCGGTACTCAATATAAACAAGAACAAGAGAGAAAGGATAACCAGGCTTTTCAGGATGCATGCCAACAAGCAGGAAGCGGTGGATTCTCTTTCTGCAGGAGATATCGGAGCTGCCATCGGATTCAAGCTGGCACAGACCGGAGATACTATCGGAAACGAATCTCTCCCTGCACTCCTGGAAAAGATCGAATTCCCGGAACCTGTAATTTCGGTAGCCATCGAACCTAAGACCATGTCTGACAGGGACAAGCTGAAAAATGTCCTTGATATACTGGCCAAGGAAGACCCTACATTCGTATCCAAGGAAAGCGAGGAAACAGGACAGCTTATCATTTCGGGAATGGGAGAGCTGCACCTGGATATTCTGGTAACAAGAATCATCAAGGATTTCAAGGTAGAGGCAAATGTAGGAAATCCTCAGGTATCCTACAAGGAATCTGTTTCCGACGAGATCACCCATGTGGAAGAATTTAATAAAGTTATTGCAGGAAAAGAAAATACTGCTGTTATTACACTCCTAGTAAGACCTGCCGGCAGAGGAAACGAGAACTGTTTCTCCGTGGATGATTCCATAAAGAAGAAACTTCCTCCTCAGTTTGTGGAGGCGGTAAGAAGAGGGGTGACAGGAAGCTTTACATCCGGTTCCCTTTTCGGTTATCCGATGGTGGAAACAGAGGTTATTCTCAAGGATGCAAAATACGATGAGCTTACAGCCACCGAATTTGCCTACGAGGCTGCCGGTGCCATGGGATTTGACAATGCCTGCAGAAAGGCATCACCTGTCAAGCTTGAACCTATAATGAATGTGGATATTGCAACACCTAAGGAATATATAGGAGAAGTAATCAGCAACGTTACTGCAAGAGGCGGACTTGTGGAAAGTCTGGAAAGCAGACCGGGCAGTGAACATGTCAAAGCCCAGGCAGCCCTTGCCAGAATGTTCGGTTACTCAACTACCCTGAGAAGCATTACCCAGGGAAGAGGAACCTTCTCCCTTGCATTCTCTCATTTTGCAAAGGCAGAAGGCTGACCGGAAACGGTTCTCAGACCATTTTGTCCAGGACACCGAGATCCTGGATAATGAAAAGAGGAAGTGTGTCAATATCAACGGCCACTTCCACTATATTCTTACCCTGACTTCTGTAGAACTCGATCAGAGGGAATGTCTGGTCATAGAAAATCTCAATCTTTCTTTTTACTTCTTCATAGCTGTCATCCACTCTGTCGGTTCTGTCACCGCCGCAGTTGTACTTGATTCTTTCGTGGGCAACTCCAGGAGGGCAGTTAAGGAATACGATAAACTTTATGTCAACGATATCGGCAAGTGCATTTGCCTGACCGAGATGTCTGGGAAGTCCGTTGAGAACGATAACATCGTCATCCTCATCCCCTTCTCTCTCGCCGATTTTCCTGTCAGCGATGAACTTGAGAAGCAGCTTCTGGGCAATAGGGAAATCCTTATCCTCAAGAAGTTCGTTCTTTTCAAGAATATTTTTTACTCTTTCTTTTTCTTCTGCGGTAAGAACCTGGGATTCTTCTTTTACAGCCTGGCGGAGCTGTTCGCCGAAATCGAAATGAAAATAGTTGTTCCACCAAAGATCCATGACTTCCATCTGCTGACCCAGCGGTGTCTTTCCGGAACCTGTAGCACCGAGAAGAAGCATAGCCTTATATTTTTTTGCCATATTTTACTCCTTTTATTCAGTAATTTTTTTATACAAATCAACTCTTCTGTCCTCAAACACATCGCACAGAGGAGTAAGACGCTTGTTTAATGCAATCCCCGGATCGATATCCACGCAGAAAATCCCTGTATCGTCAGGTCCTGCGGAAAGAATAACCTCTCCCTCTGGATTCACGACCCTGCTGTTTCCCGAATATGTAAGGGATTTTCCGCCCCGGTTTTCGGTACCGCACCTGTTGGCCAGTATCCAGAACACCTTGTTTTCAAGAGCCCTGGAACAGGATGTAATCTGGGCATATCGGGGAAGAACGAGATTGGCCGGATGACATATGATCTGAGCCCCCTGAAGGGCAAGAGATCTGGCAGCTTCCGGAAACATGTGATCAAAGCAGATAAGGATTCCTATCTTTACCCCGTTGATCTCAAAAACCGGAAATCCTTTGTCCCCCGGTTCAAACCAGAGTTTTTCTTCGTTGAAAAGATGATTCTTCCTGTAGGTTTCCACCCTGCCGTCCGGTGTTGCAAGAACCGCAGAATTGTAAAGACGGCTACCTACCTTTTCTCCCATGCCGACAATTACGGCTGTTCCTGTTTCGGCAGCCACGGCGGCAAGGGTGTCAGAGACAAAGCCAGGTACCGGATCCGAGGTTTCCTCAGCCTCTTTCCGTTCCAGAAAAAGGTAACCTGAAAAAGCCAGTTCGGGAAAGACCAGAATATCTGCCCCCGATCTTCTTACTGCATCTGCTGTTTCTTCAAGATTCTTTCTGATATTTCCGAATTCCGGACAGAACTGATAAAATCCAACTTTCATATTTCACCCGATAATTTTAATATATATCATTTTTATTTTGCAGGCAATATTAATTATATGACCTTGTGTTTTAAGGAAAGTATCATTATACTTTTATAAGTTATGGAAATTTATCTTGACTGGGCAGCCACTGCGATACCTGACCCGGAAATATGCGGAACATATTATACAACGGCAACCGAATTCTATGGTAATCCTTCATCGGTACACAGAACCGGTGCCAAAGCAAGGGAGCTCCTTGAAGAGGCCAGGAACAGGTGTGCGGCAGCTCTCGGAGTCAGAAGCAGCGAGATAATCTTTACCTCCGGAGGAACCGAAAGCAACAACATGCTTCTGCTCTCTTTCCTCAGAAAGCCTTCCAGGGGAACCGTGCTTATATCAGACATAGAGCACCCTGCGGTGCTGGAGCCTGCGGCAATACTTGCGGAATGCGGCTACAGGGTCAGGTTCATCAAGCCGGGAACTGACGGAATAATCAGCCCTGCCGCGGTGGAAAAGCTGCTGGATGATGATGTTCGACTTGTTTCGGTAATGGCGGTAAACAACGAAACCGGTGCAGTACAGCCTGTAAAGGAGCTGGCGGCTGCGGTAAAGCACTTTGCGGAAGAGAAAGGGAGAAAGATTCACTTCCACTGCGATGCGGTACAGGGAACAGGCAAGGTCAGGATTGACTTCGCAGATCCCAACATAAATTCATTTTCCGTAAGCGGACATAAGCTGAGAGGCCCCAGAGGTACAGGAATACTTGTACTTAAGAATAATATACAGCCCAT
>JAZNLX010000019.1:0-1926 GCA_045579325.1 Spirochaetia bacterium | reverse complement strand
AACAAGGACGGACTCGGTGCAATCATCAATTCCTCAAGAAAGATCATCTATGCCTGGAGCGGAAAGAATGATGAGGAAAATTTTGCGGAATATGCTCGTGAAGCAGCCATAGAAATGAAAGAAGATATCAGAAAATCCCTCAAAAAGGCCAAGTTATACAGATGGGAGTAAAAAGGGTAATTCCCGAAGTTGCGGCAATCCACGATCTTTCCGGCTACGGAAGGTCGGCTCTTACTGTAGTCATACCTGTGCTTTCTTCCATGGGAGTTCAGGTATGTCCTCTTCCGACTGCCGTACTTTCGTCCCAGACCGACGGCTTTGAGCACTATGCCATGCTGGATCTTACCGATTTCATGCCGGAGGTGGCTGATCACTGGGATTATCTTGATCTCCAGTTTGATGCCATTTACAGCGGATTTCTCGGATCAGCCCAGCAGATTTCCTTTGTGGCAGACTTTATCCACCGTTTCAAGAAAAGAAATCAGATAGTTCTTGTGGATCCCGTTCTGGGTGATAACGGACTTCCGTACGGGCCTATAAACGGAAACCATATCAAGGGAATGAGAAAGCTTATCAGGAGTGCCGACATAATCACTCCTAATCTTACAGAAGCTTCCATGCTTCTCCATCGCCAGATGAAAAAATGCTTTACCGCCTCCGAAATGAAGGAATGGCTCTCTGCACTTGCATCCGGCGGACCTGACGTGGTCATGATTACATCGGTTCCGTTTGAGGACGAAAACAACTTTGCCGTATGTGTCTATGACAGGAGATCTGACAGATATATGAAATTCGGTATAGATCTTCTTGCCGGCAGCTATCCCGGAACGGGAGATACATTTGCCAGCGTGGTTCTGGGAGGCCTTCTGAAGGGGCACAGCCTTGAGGTTTCCATTACACATGCCATAAATTTCCTTCACGATGTCATTGCTTTTACAAACGAGATTGCCACTCCGTGCAGGAACGGTCTTCTTCTTGAGGGAAAGCTCTGTGAGCTGAACACAGGTTTCAATCACTGCTGTTATGAATCCTTTTAAATACATTTCTGCTACAGATATAGACGGAACTCTTTTCCGTGATGACAGGACAGTCTCCGTAAAGGATATGGATACTCTCAGGATGCTGGGGGAGAGAGGAATATGCCGCGTTGCCGCCACAGGGCGCAATTACTGGTCGTTCCTGAAACTGGCCGGGGAGGATTTTCCCATTGATTACTTTATCTTTTCCTGCGGCGCCGGAATCATGGAATGGAAAACCAAGAAGGTTATTTACAGCTCCTGCATAGATGAAGAAAAGACTGCAGAGGTCAGGGAATATCTTAATTCCGTGGGTGCCGACTTCTGTGTATGTGCACCTATTCCGGACAATCACTTTTATTTTCCCTACCGTACGGGGCGCCTGAATCCTGATTTTGAAGCCAGATGTGCCAAATATTCATCCTTCTGTATGGAAAAGGATACCATAAAGGAATCTCCTCAGTTTATAGCGGTTTTTCCGGAAGGAAACTATGATGATATTGTTTCCGCCGCTGCGGAGAGGCTTCCGGGGGTGAGTATTGTAAGGAGTACCTCTCCCATGGACGGAAAAAGCCTCTGGCTTGAGATTTACGGCAGCGGTGTTTCAAAAAGTGCCGGACTGTGTCGACTGACAGAGCTTTTCGGTACAGACAGGCAGAATGTTATGGCTGTCGGAAATGATTACAACGATGCCGATATGCTGGAATGGGCCGGCTTCGGATATATTACGGCCAACAGTCCGGAAGTGCTGAGAAAGAAATTTTTCCCCGTTCCGTCAAACAACGAAAGCGGCTTTTCCGCAGCTGTCAGCCATTGGCTTGAAATCAGCGGACATTGATCTGACACATTTCCATGGTCCTGAGTGCCTTGTCATGAGTTTCGGGAGTTACTCCCGCACAGCAGGATGAAT
>JAZNLX010000018.1:0-11952 GCA_045579325.1 Spirochaetia bacterium | reverse complement strand
TAGCCATGTCGTTCTGTGAGCCAAGGAGTTGAAAGGCAGAGTTGTCTTCCTAAGACCGCTTGGCCTCCGACTTACAACAAATCCACCTTCCGGTGATTTCTTTTCACACATCTTACATCCGATACAGCCGACTTTACAAGCCTTCTTTACAGCTGCACCCTTGTCATGTGAGTTACATGCAACAATGTGGGATGCTGAGTAAGGAATCATCTTCATTACTTTTGTAGGACAAACCTTTACACAGTTACCGCAGGAAATACACTTATCCTTGTCAACAACCATGATTCCGTCTGCACCTTTCTTGATTGCGTCTGCAGGACAAACCTTTGCACAGCTTCCCAGACCGAGACAACCGTATTTACATACCTTGTATCCCTGGAACATTGCAAATGCTGCATTACAGTCTGTAAGTCCCTGATAGTTCATTGCCTGAGTTGCATTTTCAGGGCCTCCCTGACAGTGAACGTGAGCAACCATCTTTTCTGCATTAAGATCAATGGCAACACCCATGATTCCTGCAATCTTGGATGCAGAGTCAATACCGCCCGGACCGCACTTGTTAACTTCTGTTACGCTTCCGTTGAAAATTGATTCAGCATAACCGGAACATCCTGCAAAACCGCAGGCACCGCAGTTATAACCAGGCAGAGCTGCCTCAATAGCACAAAGTTTTTCGTTTTTCTTTACTGAAAGATATTTTGATGCCACTGCAAGTCCGATACCGAAAACCAGACCCATTACTGTTACAATGACACAAGCTGAAATAATACCTGACATATCCTCTCCCGATTATCCTAAAAGATTTTTAAGCAATGCTTTATCAAAAGCCATGAATGCCAAAGCCATAAGTCCTGCAGTGATGAATGCGATAGGCACACCTTTGAAGAACTTTGGAACTTCGATATCATCAAGTCTTTCTCTGATAGCTGACATAAGAACGATTACCAGGAGGAAACCGAGACCAGCTGCGAGACCTGCAACAAAGCTTTCAAGTGCATTGTAGTTGCTTCTTACTGCGATGATGGCAATACCGAGAACTGCACAGTTTGATGTGATAAGAGGAAGGAAGATACCCAGAGACTTGTAAAGTGACGGAGAAACCTTCTGTACCAGCATTTCTACAAACTGAACGAGTGCTGCAATTACAAGAATGAAAGTAATTGTCTGGAGGTATGTAAGTCCGAAAGGAACCAGGAAGAATGTCTGTACACACCATGTTACAAGAGATGCGATTGTTGTTACGAATGTAACGGCAAATCCCATACCTACGGCTGATTCAATATTCTTTGAAACACCGATAAACGGACACATACCCATGAACTGAGTCATGATCAGGTTACTTATAAAGATATAAGTAATAAGTATAGTAATATAAGTCATAATCCTACCAACTCCTTATTTTCTTGCTGTGTACCAGTTGAAGAAAGCCTTCAGGTAACCGAGAACGAAAAGAGCTCCTGCAGCAAAACCGATAACTCTGGCAGGTGCTGATGAAAGTCCAGGGATTGTGATTACACAGCCGGGAAGTGTGATTGTTCCTGCACCGAGAACCTCTCTTACAAGTGCGATGAGAAGAAGACCCAGTGTAAAACCGATTCCCATTCCGAGAGCATCAAGAATAGAAGGGAAAACCTTGTTCTTGTTTGCAAATGCTTCCGCACGTCCGAGAATAACACAGTTTACTACGATAAGAGGAACGAATACACCGAGAGCTCCGTAAAGAGCAGGTGCATAAGCCTGCATCATCATTTCAACGATTGTTACGAAGGATGCGATTACAACGATGTAAGCAGGAATTCTGACTGTATCCGGAATGAAGTTCTTCAGGAGAGAAACCATGATGTTTGAACATACAAGTACGAAGATTACTCCGGCACCCATACCCAGGGCATTGATAACCATTGTAGATGTACCCAGAGCAGGACAGAGTCCCAATGCGATGATAAAAATTGGGTTTTCCTTGAAAATACCCTTTGTAAATTCCTTGATCACTTCTGACCTCCCAATTTCTTGACAAATTCGCTTCCGTTTTCAAGACCCTTACCGATACCTACGAATGTGATTGTTGCACCACCGATGATATCTGCATCAGCCTGCTGAAGCATACCTTTCTTTGTAGGGATGGCAGATTTTGCTCCGAATCCCTTGTACTTTTCCATGTACCAATCCTCTTCCGCTCTTTTTCCGAGACCTGGAGTTTCGGCATTGTCCATGAGTTTTGCATCAATAAGCTCACCGTCGAGCTTGTAGTTTGCAAGGATAATCATGTTTCCAGCATATCCTTCACCGTTGAGGGAAAGAATGTAGTTGGAAACCTTTCCGTTGTCTGTTACAGGATGGTAGTAATTGATGATTCCGTCATTTACCGCTACCTGCTCACCGATTTCTCCGGCCTTGTTGATTACAGCAAGAGCGTTGAGTACAGCCTGTCTCTTTGATTCTGCAATCTTAGGACCTGTCACCTGGTTTACGAGAGCAAGGGATGCTGCCGCAAAGAGACAGATAACACAGAGTTTGATACCGATTACGATAATCTGTTTTTTGCTCATTTCTTTGCCCCCTTCTTTGCAGGTTCAACACCGAATACTCTTGGATTGCTGTATTTGTCGATAAGAGGAACTGCGATATTCATGAGTACGATTGCAAGGGAAACACCTTCAGGGAAGGATCCGTAGAATCTGATAAGGAATGTAAGGAAACCGCATCCGATACCGAAGATAATCTGACCCTTTGATGTAAGAGGAGATGTAACCATGTCTGTAGCCATGAAGATGGCACCGAGCATGAGACCGCCTGCGAAGAGGTGGAATGCAACATCACCTGTGAAGAACTTGCCTGTAAATCCGAGACCTCCGAAAATCCATACGAGAACTGCGAAGGAACCGATATATGCAACAGGAATTTCCCATGTGATGACCTTTCTTGCAAGAAGGTAAATACCGCCGAGGATAAGGAGAAGAGCTGAAACTTCACCGATACATCCTGAAACGTTTCCGATGAAAAGGTCGAAGTAACCGTTCATTGGGTAGCCTTCCTTGGCCATGAATTCGATAGGACCGCTGATTGTGCCGTTGAATTCCATCATTCCTGTCTTTACGAATCCGAGAGGAGAAGCTCCTCCGAGAGCATCAACACCCGGCTGTGTGCAAGGTGCGCTCCATTTTGTCATTGCACCGGTCCAGGAGAAGAATACGAAGAGTCTTCCTCCGAGAGCCGGGTTCATCCAGTTGCATCCGAGACCGCCGAAGGTCCACTTTACAACGAGGATGGCAAACAGTGAAGCAAGGAACGGAACATAGAGAGGTACTGCAGGAGGCATGTTGTAGCCCACGAGAAGACCTGTAAGGACTGCTGTGTAGTCTCCCAATGTAAATCTCTTGAGAACCTTGTTCATAATGTATTCACCGAGAACTGCTCCGAGAACGGAAACAGCCAGAACGATCAAAGCCTTGACTCCGAAAACAAATACACCCCAGATTCCGGCAGGTACAAGTGCGATGATAACATCGAGCATGATTTTTGCTGTTGAATCAGGATGGTGAAGATGCGGAGAACTTTCAATTATAAAATTATTTTCTGTGTTCATTTTCATCCCTTCTTTGCTGGTTTTGGTGCCATTCTCTTACCGAGTCTGAAGCCCTGTACAAGCGGAATGTTTGCAGGACATACAAAACTGCAGCAACCGCATTCCTTACAGTCCATAAGGTTGAGGTTGAGTGCATCGGCATATTTACCGGCTTCAATTTTCTTGAACATCTTTGTAGGCTGGAGGCTCATAGGACAAGCTTTCAGACATCTACCGCAGAGCAGACATGCTGTTCTCTGGCTCTTCTTTGCTTCCTTTGAAGAAAGAACGAGAATACCGGAAGTACCCTTGATAACAGGTGTATCGTAATCACAGAAAGTGAATCCCATCATAGGTCCGCCCATTACAAGTTTGACTGCGTCATCCTTGATTCCGCCGGCCTGTTCCAGGAGGTCACCCACCTTGGTTCCGATTCTGACCATGAAGTTTGCAGGATTGTTTACTGCACCGCCTGTTACTGTAACTACCCTTTCATAGAGAGGCTTGTTGAGAGCAACTGCATCGTATACTGCTTTTACTGTTCCGATATTTGAAACAACGGCACCGATGGCGATAGGAAGCTTGCCGGAAGGAATTTCCTTTCCGAGTACTGCCTTGAGAAGCTGCTTTTCATCTCCCTGTGGATATTTCATCTTGAGAGGAACGATTTCAATGTCACCGCCGTTCTTTGCGGAGAACTCTTCCATCTTTTCGATTGCATCCGGCTTGTTTTCCTCGATTCCCACATAGATCTTAGGTGCATTGATTGCCTTTGCAATGATTCTGAGACCTTCGAAAAGCTCTTCAGTCTGCTCAAGCATCACCCTGTGGTCTGCTGTAAGATAAGGTTCACACTCTACTGCATTGATTACAAGTGCTTCTACCTTGGAATCAGGCGGAACCATATATTTAACGTTTGTAGGGAATGTAGCTCCACCGAGACCTACAACACCTGCCAACGCAATCTTGTCAATAATTTCCTTGGAGGAAAGCTGCTGCCAGTCTGATTTCTCATAGACAACCTCGCCCTCTTTGAAATCCCCAGAGGTTTCAATAACAACTGCTTTAACCTTCATTCCGCTTGCCAGATAGATGTCCTTGATTTCCTTGACAACACCCGGTACCGAACTGTAAATGTTCGCGGAAATAAAACCTGCAGCCTTTCCGATAAGCATACCTTCCTTTACTTCGTCACCCACATTGACTACACATTCTGCGGGAGCGCCGATATGCTGGGACATAGGGATGATCAAAGTACCTTTGACTTCTGCCCTGCGGATAGCTACCTTGTTGGATAACTCCTTGTAATCCCTCGGATGGACACCGCCTTTTGAAAAAGTTTTCTTCTCTTTCATGCCGATTACCGTTTTCTCCTGTTTTTAGAAGTAATTTTATATCCTCCCGCACAAGCCCGTCTCTTTCCTGAAAAAAAACAGGACTCTGAGGGTGAAAAATAAAATTTTTAGTTTGTTCACAATATATATTTTATCGCAAAAACTGTAAACAGGTTTAAAGAGCAATTTGAAGTAATTTGTGAAAAAGATAAAGACTACAGACTGCAGTATGCCACAGCCAGGAAAAACCCCAGGACCATTCCCATAAGAGCTTCTGTTACGGTGTGCCCCTTAACTTCCTTGACAGGCCTGTAGGAAATACCCAGCTTTTCATTGAGCTCCCCGCCCAGGTGATTCAGAGCCTTTGCCTGTATCCCGGCAGCCCTCCTGACTCCTACGGCATCCCTGACGGTGAGCAGGGCATAGCAGAGCATGGCAACAAAGAGAGACGAACTGAAGCCCTCGGTATAGCCGATAGCCACCGCAACCGATGTAACCAGGGCAGAGTGACTGGAAGGCATGCCTCCGGTTGCCCATATAAACATGTGCAGGTAATATGCGGGACTGTGCCGTTTCCTGTCAAAGAAGGCAATGACCACCTTCAGGAACTGGGCAAGAAACCAGCTTGTTATGCCGGCCCAGAAAACGGGGTTGTTAAAAATATCAAAAATGAACAGCTGTTCCGATCTCATCATCCACTCTTTTACGGAGAGTGATTATACAATAGAAAATAAAATGAGACAATAAAGTTGAGGTGTGATATAATAATTTCATGACTGTATTCAAACCGGTTTTCAGGATTACGGCTTTCCTGGCGGCAGCCGCAGGAATAGTATTCAACATTATTGCATACCCTTATCCGGCAGAGCTTTTTTCTTATTTCACGCTGCAGAGCAATGTACTCTGTACCGTAATGCTGGGGGCGGCCGCCGTCCGAAGGGATGATTCAGGCAGAGGAATATTCAGGGGATGCTGTACCGTGTGCATAACCCTTACCTTTCTGGTATACCACTTCCTGCTGAAACCCGAAACACTTGTTCCGGCCACCCTTTTCGACAACATGACCAATGTTTCAACTCTGTTTGCCCATTATATAGTACCGGCCTTGACAGTACTGGATTACCTGATGTTCTTTCCGAAGGGAAAATTCAGGTTGCACTATCCCCTGCTGTGGCTCTGTTTTCCGGTTGCATACCTGTTTTACGTTTTCATGTATTCTGCCTCGGGTGGGACTTTTTCCATAGACGGCGAGACAGCTTCAATGCCCTATTTCTTCCTGGACAGCGGCAAGGTGGGAACCGGGGGCACGGTACTCTGGATATGCATCATAGCCGCCGGCTTCACAGCCCTCTCCTATCTTCTGGTTCTGCTGGACAGGGCCCTGTGCCGCCGCGAATAATTATTAATATATAATATATATTATTTGACCATTTGCAGAAAGTGTGCTATAATAGTAAGTTATAGAAGCGGATTAAAAAATTGGAAAGTTCCTCTGATATTCTTTACAGAAATGCTGAAAGCTGTCTGGCAGCCGGAGATTTTGAAAAGGCAAAATTGCTTTACGGAAGACTTCTGGCCGACGACCTGTTCAACAATGAGCTGAAGGATGCAATAATCTACTGCGGATTCTGGGCCGAAAGAAAAAAAATCTACGATTCCCTTCCGGGACATATCAGGAAAGGGAAATATCTTTCCGAACAGTGGCAGAGTTTTACCGCATTTACGGCCGGATGGGGATCCGGGGGAAAAGGGAGAACCGCCGACTGCATCAGAAGAAGGATTTTCGGAAGAGCTCTCTACAATTTTACATCGGCAAGGAACGAAACCAGGATTGCAGACGGAGAGTTGCTCTACCATATAGGAATATGCCACAAGAGACTGGGCAGCTACGGAGAAGCGGCATCCTACCTGGAAAATGCCAGCTTCAAGCAGCAGCAGGATGCAGCCATACTGGCGGAGCTTGCAGACTGTCTGGCACTGCTGGGAAAGGAAGAGAAAGCAAGATTCCTTTTCAGGGAGGCCTTCTATATAAATCCGTCGGTAATCAATCCGGACCTGCTGGAATCCGGCGAGATAAGACAGGTTGCGGAAACAGCAGCAGGTATGGGATATTCAGGCATGCTTCTCAGGGAATGGATTCCCGTCATCGGAGTCAGGGACGGATACCTCAACGTGAAGCGGGAAATAAAGGACCTGGAATTCAGAAAGCTCAGACAGGATATCCTGGAGCTGGAGGAAAAACTTGACAGCAGCGACGGTGACAGGGAACTGACAATACCGAGACTCATAAACAAGTATCTACGGCTGATTGATTTTTATGAAACAAGAAACAATATCGGAGGAAAAAAGGATACCCTCTCGAAAATAAGGGGACTCAGCCCCGATTTCTTTGAATATTTTTACAAAAAAAATGGAGATAGATTAAGATGAATGCAAGCATTATTGAAAAAATAAGCCAGCTTCTCAACGAAGAAAAATGGACAAGGACAACAATCGGCAACTTTACAGCCACCCATTTTAACGAACTTGATACAATAACCAAGGAAATAAATGACGATGAGACAAGGGATGAGGCAATCCGCATCACCGAAGAACATCTCTCACACTCAAAGAACAGCATCAGCGCCCTTTACATTTCAGGTATTCTCGTACTGTCAAAACGTTCTCTGGACGACACAAACATGCTTCAGCTCATTTCCATTTTCAGTGAAAACGGAAAGTGGAACATGGTGGAGGTTCTCTGTAACAGAATGCTTGAATACGGCGAAAACAAATATGCGCTCAAGGCTCTGGCCGACTGTTACGAAAGTGAATCCAAGACAGAAAGCAAGCTTGAGGTATGGGAACGCCTTATAAAGATTGATTTCGAGGAAGCGGACATTGTAAAAGCCCTGGCTGAGGAATATGAAAACTCAGGCAATACCGACAAGGCTGTGGAATATTACAAGAAGGCAATCCACAGATATGCAAACAGAAAGCTTTTCTCACAGGTCAAGGATATCTGGGACAAGCTTATCGGCTATGTGACAGACGACCCTGACTTTTTCTATCATTTCCTCAAGAAGGTAACCAAGATCATGCCTGAGGACAGGATGATACTTCTTCTCGACAGTCTCTATCAGTTCTACAAGCAGGAAAGCAAATGGGACAACGCAATAGATATCCTCAAGAAAATCATTGCCATCGACAGCAAGGACAGCGAAGTAAGAAAGGAAATCATTTTCTGTTTCAAGGAAAAATGGGGAGAGCACAGCCAGTTTGACGAATTTGTACGCATGTCCGGCCTTACACAGAGCTACAGGAACATCTCCGATGCAATCAGGGACTTTGAAAAGCACATTTCCCTTGCGGCAGGAAACTTCGTATTCCACAAGACCTGGGGAATCGGAAGAATCAAGGGCCTCAAAGGGGAGAACATCATAATCGACTTTATCTCCAAGCCTGCTCACTCCATGTCTGTAAAGATGGCGGTGAATGCCCTTACAATCCTTGAAAAGGATCATATCTGGGTAATCAAGTGTACAAACAAGAAAGAGGTGCTTAAGAAAAAGATCAAGAACGATGTGGCCTGGACACTCAGTACCATCATCAAGAGCTTCAACAACGAGGCAGATCTCAAGAGAATCAAGGCAGAGCTTACACCTAGTATCCTTACAGCAAGCGAATGGATGAACTGGAGAACAGAAGCCAAGGAAGTTCTCGATACAGACCCACAGTTCGGAAGCATTGCCGAAAAGAGCGGTTTCTACGAAGTACGTCCCAAACCTATCTCCACAGGCGAAAAGGCTTACAACAGCTTCAGAAGCGAGGAAAAATTCTTTGACAAGCTCCATACTCTCCAGAAATTCATTGAAAAATCTGAGGAGGATTCCGAATTCCTTCCTGAAATGCTGGAATATTTCAAGAAATACATTAAATCCATTGCCACTGCCGACGAAAAGGTTATCAGCAGCTATCTCTTCATTTCCGGTCTGGCCAACAGCTTCCCGGACTGCAAGACAAGCCTGACCTTTGCAGAGCTTTATTCCCACATCAAGAATGTGGAGGATGTATTTGCCGCAATCGATGACAACGATATAAAGAAGGCTTTCCTGGAAAACATCAGAAGAGATATTCCGGGCTGGGAAGAGATTTATGCCAAGCTGTTCCACAACTATCTTACATCATATATTCCTGAAGCGCTTATCAAGGCCGGCTACACAGACAGGGTAAAAGAGCTTTTCAAACTCTATCTGGAAGATTACAAGAACTACAGGGACGGATTTGTATGGGTATGCCAGAACGGTGCAGGCTACAGCTTCTACGGAGAGCTTAAGCCATCCGAAACCAAGGTTATCACTGCCATGATCCATCTCCTTGACATTACCTTCAGGGAAATCGGCAGCAAGAAGAATACTGTTGCAAACAAGAAGACAAACAGGAAAATCTCCACATACCTCTTCAACGACAAAAACCTGGATAGATTCATCAATGGAACAAACAAGGAAGAAACAGCATCCAGAATCTATGATCTCCTCAACGGAATCCAGGCTCTTGATCCAAAACTCAAGAACAATTACAGAGAGCTTATCAAGAAGAAGTTCCCTGATATCCAGTTCAGCGGGGAAAAGCCGGTGGAGGCTGTTTCAAGAGGGGGAGTTCTGGTTACAGAAGCGGGAATGGAAAAGAGACAGCAGAAACTCAAATATATTCTCGAAGTGGAAATTCCAAAGAACTCAAAGGAAATCGGAGATGCAATCGCACTCGGAGACCTTTCGGAAAATGCAGAATACAAGTTCGGAAAGGAAAAGCAGAATATGCTTAACCAGGAAGTTGCAAACCTCAAGGAAGAGATTGAAAAGGCACAGGTATTCGATGTCAGAAACATCAACACAGCCAAGATTTCCTTCGGTACAAAGGCTACACTCCTTAACCTGGATACAAATGAGACATGTTCATACACAATTCTCGGACCTTGGGAATCACTTCCTGAAGAGAATATCATCTCCTATATGGCACCGCTGGGAGCAGAGCTCCTCAATGCCGAAAAGGATGAAGAGCTTCATTTCGAGATCAATGAAAGGGCTTATAACTTCAAGGTTCTTTCAATCGAAAAATCAGATCTGCTCTGATCAGGATTTTTTTCTCAGCATGAATACAGTGTTGAGACCCATCAGTTTATAGAGGGTAAGCACAATGGCTGAAAAAGCAATGACTGCAGCCATGAAGATTCCGAAATAAGGAACGCTTACCCCGGTCTTCCACCAGTTTCCGCAGTAAAGACGGAAAACCAGAAGAGGAACAATTCCTCCGATCATGGCAACGGAAACCATTGCAAGCTCCCTGATAATTCTCATTACAGGGAGTTTTTTTGTCTTCAGCCTGATATCTGCCAGCATGAGAATGCTTCCCACAGTAAAGGAAACAGTATTGGCCCACGCAAGCCCGGCCGCCCTGAGAGGGGTTTCCTTGAGCCACAGGGAAAGGACAATATCCATGGCTGCACACAGCATGGCAAACATGAAAGGCTTTTTATAGTCATTTACAGAATAGTAATATCTCTGCACAAAGTTAAAGACTCCTGTACCGAGAAGTCCGAAAGCATATCCCTGAAGCACGAATCCGGCCAGGGCGGTATCATCTGCTGTAAAGGAACCCCTCTGCATACCGATGGAGATAATGTCATATCCCAGAAAATACATTATCACGGAAGAAGGAATCAGCAGGGCCATAAGGGAAACAATACCTGTGGTCAGGGTTGAAACAAGCTCATTGAACTGTCCGGAGGCCCCTTCCCTGCTCATCTTCGGGAAAAGCACAGTGGTTATGGCTGCTGCAAAGATACCGTACGGAAGCTGCCAGAAAACAAGGGCATAGCTGATGGCAGAGGAGCTTCCCACATCAAGCCCGGAGGCAAAACGCATGGATATCTGCTGGTTAATTGCAAAAATTGAAGAGGTGGCCACTATAGGAAGCCAGTTTATCATTATTTTCCTGAATTTCTCATTGGAAAAATCAAAGGAAAGCTTCATGTCGTAATCAAGCTTCCGGTATCTTGGATACAGGAAAAGAATCTGCATTACTCCTCCTGCCAGAACACCCACAGCCATGGAGAAAACGCCGATGGAACGGTGCAGACAGAGAATGCTGACTATAACCGCAACGGAAAACAGTATCGGGGTAAGGGCCGGCACGGTGAAATATCCGTGTACATTGAGTACAGCCATTATAACGGCACAGATACTGATAAGAAGGATATAGCTGATAAAGCACCGGAACAGGTCCACTGCCAACGCCTGGAGTTCGGGATTTTCAAAATCCAGAAGTATATCGTTGATAAGAAAATCGGCAAATATAATAGAAAGAATACATACCGGCACCAGTACTACCATCTGGAAGGCCATAATATTCCGCACTATCTTCCTGGTGACGGAGTGATCATCCTTTGCTGCCAAAGAAGCTGCAAGAACAGGAATAAAGGAGGAAGAAAGCGCCCCCTCAGCCATAAGCTTCCTGAGATTGTTTGGCACGGCAAAAACTGCATTGAGAACATCTGCCTTTCCGGAAGCTCCGAAAACAGCTCCGATAATCACTATCTTTACAAATCCCAGAAGTCTTGAAAGGAGAGTGCAGCCCATGACTGCCAGAGTGCTTCTGGAAAGCTTTTTATTTTTCTCCGTTGTTTCCACTTGTATACCTGTCCAGAAATTCCTTTTTGAAGAGTTCGAAAGTACCGTTGTCTATACTCTTCCTGATATCAGCCATCATGTCATACATGAACTGGAGGTTGTGCTCCGATGCAAGCATAGGACCGAGAATCTCTCCGCTCTTGAAAAGATGACGGATGAAAGCCCTTGAGTAGTTACGGCAGGCAAAGCAGCCGCAGGATTCCTCTATTGGAAAAAATTCACGGCTGTGAATTTCCTTATCTATGGTTATGCGGCCGTTTCTGGTGAAAACCGATCCGTTTCTGGCAATTCTGGTAGGATAGACACAGTCAAACATATCGATTCCATGCTCCACTCCCTCAAAGATATATTCCGGAGTTCCCACGCCCATAAGGTAATGGGGTTT
>JAZNLX010000017.1:0-3233 GCA_045579325.1 Spirochaetia bacterium | reverse complement strand
GTTGTTACAGGAATGGGTACCATCACCCCGATCGGAAACGATGTGGACTCCTTCTGGGAATCCCTTGTTAACGGAAAGAATGGAATTGGAAAACTTACAAGATTTGATACATCCGATTTTAAGGTAAAGCTGGCTGCTGAGGTCAAGGATTTCGATCCTGCTCTTTATATGGAAAAGAGCGAGATCAGAAAAAGCGACCTTTTTACACAGTATGCCGTTGCCGCTGCAGTCCAGGCTGTATCAGACAGCAATATTAGCGGAAACATTGCCCCTGAAAGGCTCGGTGTTTACTTCGGATCCGGTATCGGAGGTCTGGTGACCATTTCCGACGAGATCTGGAAACTCAACGAAAAGGGACCGAGACGCGTTTCTCCTCTCTTTATTCCGATGATGATTGCCAACATGGCTGCAGGAAATATTGCAATCAGATTTAATGCTCAGGGACCTTGTATTCCGGTTACCACTGCCTGTGCCACAGGAACCAGTGCTATCGGGGAATCCTTCAGGGCTATCAAATACGGATATGCGGATGCCATTATCACCGGAGGTGCTGAAGCAGCAATCACACCTATCGGTGTAGCCGGATTCACAAACTGCATGGCTTTGACCACCAGTGAGGATCCGGAGGCAGCTTCAATTCCGTTTGACAAGCGCAGAAGCGGTTTTGTAATCGGAGAGGGTTCAGGAGCACTTGTTTTAGAGGAGTATGAGCATGCAAAGGCCAGGGGAGCCAAGATCTATGCCGAAATCAAGGGCTACGGTTCAACATGCGACGCATACCACATTACTGCACCTCATCCTGATGCCGTAGGTGCTTCAAGAGCTATCATTGAGGCTATCAGGGAAGCAGGAATGGAAGATGAAGAGAAAATCTACATCAATGCTCACGGTACAAGTACACAGCTCAACGACAAGGCTGAAACTGTGGCTATTCACAAGGCTTTTGGCGATAAGGTAGGCAATGTCCTTGTCAGCTCCACAAAATCAATGACAGGTCACATGCTCGGTGCTGCAGGAGCCGTAGAGGCTATTGTTGCAATCCAGGCCCTCAGGAACGGTATTGTTCCTCCTACACTGGGACTCAGGGAGCCGGATCCGGAATGCGATCTCGATTATGTTTCTGAAACAGCCAGAGAAACCGAAATCGGACTCTCAATGTCCATTTCCTTAGGTTTCGGCGGTCACAATGCCTGCATCGCTTTCACCAAGGTGGAGGAATAAGATGACCAGAGAAGAGATCAAGGGAATCATACCTCACCGGGACAATATGCTTCTGGTGGATGAGGCAGTGGTTTCGGAAGATGGTGTAGCCAGAGGAAAATATACAGTAAAAGGGGATGAATGGTTTCTTCAGGGGCATTTTCCCGGAAATCCGGTGGTTCCCGGAGTTATACTGTGCGAAATTCTGGCTCAGTCAACATGTGTTCTGCTTTCCGGGAAATGTACGGGAGACAGTCTCCCTTTTTTCACCGGGCTTGATAAAGTCAAGTTCCGGAATCCCGTAGTTCCCGGAGACATTTTTGAAACAGAGTGTGAAATCAAGGGAAACAAGGGTCCTTTCTACTTTGCATCCGGAAAAGGAACCGTAAACGGAAAGATCTGTGTAACCTGCGAGTTCTCCTTTGCTATTGTTAAAAAGTAACTCATAAGTTAAAATAACGGTAATGGACCGTTATACAAGGCAAGAGGGAATCATACTCAAGAATTACCGTATCGGGGAATATCACAAGGGTGTCCGAGTGTTTTCCCCTGAAGACGGTATTGTGGATTTTACCGCATTCGGAGGCTACAAGGGAAAGAGCAGGATCGGTCCTCTTGTTTCCCCCGTTACCTCCGGCCAGTTTCTTCTTTACAAAAACCCCAGATACAAGATTCCCCGTATTGAGGACTTTTCACCTCAGAACTGGTTTACCGGCCTCAAAAGCGATCTCAGGAAATATTATATCGTTCTTTTCTGGTTCGAAACTGTAATCAAAACCCATGCCGGAGGAGATTCCACCGAAGAACTCTACCGACTGCTGATGAGCTCCATGGAACATCTGGAAAGGGGGGGAACCGACAGGATTATCTATGTCAGTATCCAGTTCATGCTCCGTATAATTTCTCTGCTGGGACTGGTTCCCGAACTTGAACAAGAGCCATCCGATGTGTTATCTTTTAAGAGTAATCCGGGTATAGAGAAATATATTGAATACACAGCTTCCGTAGGATTGTCGGATGCACTGAAGGTATCTCTCGGCAGGACAGACAGGCTTCTTCTTCACAGGCGACTTACGGATGTACTGGTCATGGTTCTTGAATGCAGCCTTAATACTCTTCCCGGTGTTTACGATGTAATAAAGGAAACCGATGAAATATAAAAAGAAATTTATCGACAGTCAGGATGTAAGGGAACTGGCAGAGAAGTACAGGATTCCCCTGCTGCTTGCATCCATTCTTGTCAGAAGGGAAATAACAAGACCCGAGGATATAAAATTCTATCTTCAGGATGAAGTCAGGTATCTCCATAATCCGTTCTGCTTCAATCAGATGGAGGATGCCGTTGACAGGATACTGGAGGCTGCATCTGAAGGGGAAAAGGTAATGGTTTTCGGCGACAGGGATGCCGACGGAATCACATCCACGGTCCTTATGATAGAAAAGCTTGTATCCATGGGCATAGATGCCTCCTGGAAGGTACCGGAAGGGGACGAACCCTATGGCCTTACAAAAGAGGCCGTGGACATTGCCGCCGCTTCCGATGTAACACTCATCATCACCGTTGACTGCGGTATCTCGAACAGGGCAGAGATTGCATATGCCGCTTCCCTCGGTATCGATACCGTAGTTCTCGATCATCACACCGCACCGGAGGAGCTTCCGGACTGCTGTGCCATAATTAACCCAAAGGTTCCGGGCTGCGGATATCCGTTCAGGGATCTTGCCGGCTGCGGAGTGGCTTCCAAGGTCATCTGGGCTCTGGAGTTTGCCGCCACCGAATATTACAGGCAGAGCTTTACTCTCCTTAACATAATGCAGGGTGTCAGAGGCTCTTACATAATCGAAGCTGTAAGACTGTGCAATCTTGCCGAAACCGGAAGAATAAGAGAGATTGTGGTACCGGGAGTTCTTCAGGGACCGGAATCCACCAGACTTATAAATTTTCTCAGAGGCTCTGCAATAGTAACTTTCCGTTCGGGTGAACAGAAGCGTCTTTTTAATGAGATTTTTCCTTCGGCAGATCTTCAGACCCT
>JAZNLX010000016.1:0-2388 GCA_045579325.1 Spirochaetia bacterium | reverse complement strand
ATCAAGGTAAACTATTATGAAATCAATTCCGGCGCCAAGCAGTCCGAAGCCATTGCTGCCGGTTCCCTGGATATTGCATCGGTAATCAATACAGCATCCGTTATCCTGGCAAATGCAGCCGGAAATCCGGTGGAGATTTTCTCAGGCTTCAGCAGACCGGAGCAGATGTTCACCATCATCACTGCCAGCGATTCCGTAAAGACACCGGCAGACCTCAGGGGAAAGACAGTTGCGGGACCTAGGGGAACAGTTCTGGATGAGCTTCTCGAAGCTGTACTGGCCAAGGAAGGGATGAGCCGCAAGGATATCAACTTCGTGAACATGAGCATTCCAAATGCAACTTCAGCCATGCTTGCAGGCAAGGTTGACTGTGCCCTTGCGGCAGCAGCCGGAGTAATTGCTGCGGAAAAGAACGGTGCCCGTATACTTGTAACCTGTGAAGGGTATGTAAAGCCTCTCCTTGTTGCCGCTGCGGGAAAGAAATTTGCAGCCGAACATCCGGCCATGCTTGAGACATATCTGTCAGCATATGAAAAGGCTGTAAAATGGATTGCTGAAAATGAAGAGGAAGCTATCCGTATCGGTGCGGAGGTGCAGGATATTTCCCTTGAAGATGCCAAAAGACTCTACAGCTGGAGCCACTTTATCAGTAAGCTGACAGCCGCAGATCTTGAAGCATTGGATTACGATATCGATTTCATGCTCAAATCAGAGATGATAGACAACAGAATAGACAAGATGTCATTTGTCAATCCGTCAGCTCTTGAATAAAATCATTCCCGGCTTGCTTCCGTATCCTTTGCAGCCTGAATGTAGTGCATAGGATGGGAATGGAGGCCGGCAACCTCCTCGTCTGTAAGGGATCTTACAACCTTAGCGGGATTTCCGAGAATCATTGAGCGGGGAGGGAACTTCTTTCCCTTGGTTACCAGCGCACAGGCGCCCACTATGGATTCCTCTCCGATAACTGCATCGTCGATGATTGTTGCACCCATTCCGATAAGGCAGTAGTTTTCTATACGGCATCCGTGGAGAATGGCCGCATGTCCTACGGAAACATAATCTCCGAGTATGCAGGGTGTTCCTTCAGATGTGTGAAGAACGCATCCGTCCTGTACATTGCTCCCTTTTCCCACCACGATAGGCTCGATATCTCCTCTGAGTACCGCTCCGTACCAGATGCTTGCATCTTCCTTGATTTCCACATCTCCTGTAATGACCGCATTGTCAGCTATGAATGCAGGTTTTTCTATTTTTGGAAATTTTTCCTTAAATTTAGCTATCACTCTTTTCCTCTGTAGTTTTTTTTATTATAATTATTCTAAATAAGAATATTCTTCAAGAGGATAGTTGACTGTATGCTGGATAAAATCAAGATTGCAAAAATCAATCAGGCAATTCTCATATTGTTTATTTTGATTTTTTCTATGGTGGGATGTTTTTTCCTTAAATCCTCAGCTTCCGTTATGGCACCTCTTGTATTTGCCATAATGATAAGTTTCATGCTTTTCCCGATAATGCGGTTTCTTGAAGAGAAGTGCAGGATGCCCCGGACATTGGCTGTTGTTCTCATCATGTCCCTGATGGCAGTCTTTATCTACTTCATTACGGTAATAATCCAGTCCAGCTTTACGGTTTTCCTGAGTGATTATCCAAAATACCTGAACAAGTTCAGGGATATCTATTACGATTTCTCCAACAAGATCATGGTTCTCTTCAACCTTGACGTGGCTCCCGATTTCCTCAAGGGATATGACTGGAGCAGCATAGTCCAGAATTATGTGATGAGTCTTTCAGGTTCTTTCACCAAGATTATCGGATATACAGTTCTTATTTTTATCTTCATGTTCTTCCTGTTCCTGGAATACCCTTACATTGCAGTTAAGATCAACAGTGCATTCAGTATCAAGGCATCAAAGAAGTTCATGATCATAAGTGCCAGAATACTTCAGCTTGTAGGTAAGTATTTCTTTATTAAATCCATAATTTCTTTCCTGACAGGTCTGGAAGTATGGATTGTCCTGAAGCTTACCGGAGTGGATTTTCCTCTTATCTGGGGTTGTATTGCATTTTTCCTTAATTTCGTACCGACAATCGGTTCAACTCTCGTAGTAGTTCTTATATCCATTCAGGGAGTGGTTCAGTTCTATCCCGATCCTGTGCTTCCTACAGTTATCTTCCTGCTCAACCTGGGAATCCAGCAGCTTATGGGTAACTTCATAGAGCCTCGTATTCAGGGAACAAACCTTAACCTCAGCCCGGTTCTCATACTCGTAACACTGGCTTTCTGGTCCTGGATATGGGGTCCTCTGGGGGCAATCCTCGCCGTTCCTATAACAGTAATGTTCAGGGTTGCTTTCAGTTACTAAGTCGGATCGTAGCCATGTC
>JAZNLX010000015.1:0-12418 GCA_045579325.1 Spirochaetia bacterium | reverse complement strand
CCCGACCGCTGGGCCGATGAGATAAAGCTTCTCTACAGCATGGAAAAATAATCAGAAGTAATTCTGCCTGAATTTGTGATCTGTACCGCTGTTGTCATCATGTCCTGCGTCGCTGTTATTATTTTCATCCAGGAAGAAAGCCAGACACAGGGCTATGAACCAGGTTGTCCCGCCTGTGAAAATACTGCACCATGTAAGAATCTTCACAAGAGACATATCATGCTGAGACAAGTCCCTGTCTTTAGCCACATGTATGGGCAGAAAGAAAAAAATACATAAGAGAACAAGATAAAGAACTGCAAATATCGAAACAAACATCAATTCTTTTTTGCTGCTTCAGCTTTGGAAAATTCACAGCCGCAGTAATCCTGTCTGTAGAGCTTGTACTTTTCGCTCAGTTCCAGGCTTCTCCTGAAGCCGTCCCTTTTCTTGAAGTTATACGGAACAAAGCTCTCGAAATCCATTCCCACCGAGAAAATCATATCGGAAATCTTGTGGGGACTGACAGACAGAGTGGTGGTAAATTCCTTTATTCCCAGCTCATCCGCCTTATCGGCTGCCCTTGTCAGATTGTATCTGAAACAGAGCTCGCACCTTTTTCCCTTTTCAGGCTCGTTCTCAAAGCCCTTTACAGCCTCCAGCCAGCTCTCGTGGTTATATTCATCCCAGATCACCTTGAAATTGTATATCTTTCCCAGGGTCTTCAGATAAGAAAGCCTTTTTTCATACTCTTCTTCCGGAAAAATATTGGAATTGGAAAAATAAAGAACAATGTCATATTCATCATCCATAAGTTTTTCTATAGAAGCGGTACTGCAAGGAGCACAGCAGCAATGAAGCAGTATCTGTTTTTTCATTTCATTCTCCGAAATTGTAAGATTCTAGAAGGTTCAGCCTTCCCCGTTCCACACTGAAATCCCTGTGTATATCGGCTTTGACCAGACTTTCCCCTTTGTAATATTCCACTGTTATATCGTATATTCCGGGTTCCACGGAAAACTCACCCACCGATGCAAATGCAGGCAGGAAATAACACCCCCTCAGGTCTGCCCTTTCGGTGGCAGCTGCCACTATATCAAACACAAGTCCGCTCAGAATCCCAAGCGTGCTGTTTCCGGAACTCTCTGTAATGGCAGATTCTCCCGCTTCGCTTCCTGCTTTCTTGCCTACAACCCTGAGTGCGGTCTTCAGGACTGTAAACGGCAGCCTTCTTTTATAGATATCATCGGAGATGCTGTTCATGTTTTCAAGGAGTTCCAGTTCCCGGACAGAACCCATTCCGTCATCAAGCCGTACCACTACCCGGTCCGGAACAGAGCTTCTTTCCTTAAGCACAGGAACCTCAAAACGGATAACGTTTATTCCCTTGAAGTTTCCTATAGGAAGTACGTTGAATGTCAGAAGATCCTTTACAGCATCATCATTAAGGCCGCTTACCGAAAAGGTCACTAATCCCCCGGAAGCTGTTACGGTAAAATCCAGGGATTCCTTTACGGGACCCAGCCCGGAAAATGCCACCACGTCCAGAAGTGTCCTGTTTCTTGATTTCCCTGTCTCCGGAATCTGAGGCATCTGAAATCCGTAAACTTTTTTCTGCTCCAGAAAGGCCCTTTCAAGCCATTCAGATTCTATTCTGGCATCATCGGCAGCTCCGTCCTGACGGTACAGAAGCGTACCCAGATATCTTGAAAGAGCGCTGTTATGGAAATGATTCTTTACAGGTGCTATAGAATACTCCGATTCCCCGGAGCTGTTGAACCCGGCCACTTCCTTCCTGTATCTGTCCTCCAGAAGCTGCATCCTGAGATTTGCCTTGCGGATTTCCACCATGGCACCGTCGTTATCACCCAAAGCAATAAAATTCAGGCATTTGAAAATATGGATGTAGATCTTCTCGTAGTCCTCTCCCGCATATTCCTTGACCCTGTCATTGATAAGGTAGGAACCGATCTCCCTGGAAAGGCTCTTTGTATAAAGCTCTTCCGCAAGAAATTCCGCCTCGTGGAGATACTTGTTGCTTTCATCCCATTTCCCGGCATAATGGCAGAGAATACCATAATCCAGGCAGTAAAGAAGCCTGTTCTTTTCTTTATAATATGAGGTTTCCTCCAGCTGCTCCAGAAGAGCAACTGCATCGTCATACTGTGCTTCGGCAACATGCGCCTCGGCCTTGGACATGGAATCCACAGACTTACATCCAGCCGCCGCAAAAACTGCAAGCAGCAGGACTGAAAACAGAATCTTTTTCAAAATTAGCCCTTAATGCTGGATTTCTTGATGATTTTCTTGATTTCGGTATTACCGATCCAGGCCTTTTCGTTGCTTTCAATATTTACAAGCTCAAGGTTTACCTGATAGAAAACAGCTTTCTTTCCGTCAACCTGGTCTGTGATTGTGGTGATGATTCCCTGGAGCATATAGTCTGCACCGTACTCATGGGCAAGTCTCTTTGCTGTTTCCTCGCTGGCGTAAATCAGCTGATCTGTCTTTTCGGCACGGAGAGATTCCCTTTCTTCGGCACTTGCCACAACCTTTGCTACAGCAGAATTTACCACTTCCCTTTCGATAGCCTTGATAAACGGAATAACTTCGATATGCTCGGAGCTCTTGTTTCTCACTGTTCCCACGATAATGGCTGGCTTCTTGCCCTTTTCAGCCCTGAATTCAGCTGCCCAAGGACGGCTTGTCATATCCTGCATCATTTCCTGTGCAACAAGTCTTGAATCTGTATCATTCCATCTTCCGCTGAAATCTGTAACTGTATCTGTCTCCACTCTGGAAACCTTGGTTGTACCGCAGCTGCAGAGCATTACAGCGGCAATAAGCATAATCAAATATTTTTTCATTGAATTATTCCTCCGTAATTTAAAGAATAACAAATAATTTTCTGTTTATCAATTCAATTCATATTATGAAGCAGCAAATAGCTTTTTCATTTAAACAATGCATGACTGAAGAGGATTTTATCAACAGCACGGCAAAAAAGCATTTCGGTATTCCGTATGTTTTTCCCTATCAGAGGCTAGCCATTTCAAACATTCTCGACTGTGCGGCCGCTCCGGAGGAAAACAATCCGGCCCAGATAGTCATACTCCCCACGGGAGCCGGCAAATCCCTATGCTTCATGCTTCCGGCCCTTGTCACCGACGGAATAACCCTGATAATCTTTCCCCTGCTCAGCCTTATGGCAGACCAGCAGCGTCGCCTGGAAGAAGCGGGTATCAGTTCACTTATCCTCAGGGGAGGAATGTCTGCCGAAGAAAAGAAATCTGCATTCGGGAAAATAGAAAACGGCGAAGTGAAGATAGTGATTGCCAACCCTGAAATCCTTCAGACACCGGGAGTCCTTGAAAAGGTAAAGAAGGGAAACATTTTTCATGTTGTAATAGACGAAGCCCACACGGTAAGCCAGTGGGGAGACAGTTTCAGGGAAGCCTACCTGGGAATCGGATGCATAGTAAAGGAGCTTTCGCCAAAGGTAACCACCGCCTTTACCGCCACCGCCTCGGCCCGGATCCTGAGCCGTTTCAGGGAAATCATATTTTCAGATACCAATCCCAACATCATAAGGGCAGATCCGGACCGGCCCAATATCAGATACGATGTAGTCAGGTATCTTTCCAAAGAGGCAACCCTGCTGGAAGAGGCGGAAAAAGGGGAAAAGCCCATGATAATCTTCTGTTCCAGCAGGGATGGCACCGAAATTACCGCCCGCAAACTGAAGCAGAAAATGAGGGGACGGGAAATTTATTTTTACCATGCCGGGCTCAGCCGGGAAGAGAAAAAGAGAACCGAGGAGCTTTTCTTCAGGTCGTCCGACGGAATCCTGGTGGCAACCTGCGCCTACGGAATGGGTGTGGACAAGAGCAACATAAGAACAGTGATCCATGCAGATATTCCATCCTCCGCAGAAGCATACCTGCAGGAGTCGGGACGAGGAGGGAGAGACAGGAAACAGGCCTATGCCGTTGCTCTTGTCCCCTGGTTTTCCCGCCACCGGAAAGATAATGCACCGGATCCGAGACAGAATGAGCTTCAGGAAATATTTGAGGGGAAAGTATGCAGGAGAAAGGCTCTTCTCCATATCCTGGAGGCGGAAAACCAGCTATGCAGCGGCTGTGACGTATGCGATAAAAAAGAAATGCTTCCCGCAGGATTCCGTGAGATTACGGAGCTGATAAAACGGAACAGCCGCCGCATCACCCTTCACGAAGCCTGTGCCATACTCAAAGGAGCCGGTACGCCGGAGGACATAAGCGAAGACTTTCACAGATCCGGAAGCTGGAAAGCGCTTTCCTCCTGGAAGGAAAAGGAAATCCGGGAAGCAATTTTAATGATTGCGGATGCAGGAAGCATCCGCATCAAAAAAAATCTGCTTTTCAGAAAAAAGCTTATCTTTGTCAGATAGTAATCTTGTTGAGCCTTGGATTAGGAGAATACTTTCTGCCGGCCTTGGCCATAGGTTTGCCGTTTACCATTACGATATCGGCTGTATAGTCGTAGTTTCCTTCGAAAAGACAGCTTCCCACACCGAAGGAATCCACAGGAACCTTGCGGTCGATGAACATCTTGATCTTTTCAGGGGTAAATCCGCCGGAAACGGAAATCTTTACATTAGGGAAACCTGCCTTGTCCAGAGCTTCACGTGTCATGAATACAAGTTCAGGAATTACTCCGTTAGGTGTAAATGTTCCCATCTTGTCGTAAACAGCCTTGTCCACCATCTTTTCGGATGTATCAAGTCTTACACCCCAGAGTTTGTCTCCGAGAGCCCTTGCACACTCAACCGCAGTTTTTGTACAGTCGTTGTGGAAGTCTACCAGGGCAATAAGATTTGTATCAGGATAGCTGTCGTTGAACAGCCGGGCAGATCTTGCTGTATCCCCCTCTACGGATGCAATCATTGCATGTGGAACTGTTCCTGATGCACCTGCGCCCCACCATTCACCCTGTGCGAGAGTGGAAACACCTGCTGCACCGCCCACGTATGCGGCATATCCGTCACCTCCCTGTGCTGCCCAGTGGTCAAAACGGGCCGGGAAGAAAAGAACCGGTACGTTTCCGGCAGCTTCCACTACCTTGCGTACGTTGGTTGCAATCTTTGTTCTGCGGGCAAGAATACCCAGGTATACTGTTTCGAGATGAGCAAAGGATGTTACCTCACCCTTGATATGCATTACACTTTCCCAAGGAGAAATAAGATCTCCGTCCTTGAGTCCGATGATGTCAAGATTGTCGAATTCGCTTACCCAGAGGGAATCCAGCTCCTCGCTGATCCTGATCTTGAGATCTATCTGTTCGAGATATTTTTTCTTGTCTGTAAGGAAGTACTTTCGTGCCTCTTTCTTTGCCTCAATGTACTGATCAAAAAGCTTATAGGATTTTTCATAATCCTTATAACGTCCGGTTCCGAGCTTGAGCACGGAAAGAGCCTCTGAAACACCGCAGATTACGGCATCCTTTTTCTGAAATACCTGCATAAGAACTTCAGGATGTACATTATGTTCTTCCAGCGCTATTTTTTCTCTCCAGAAATAAATATCACTCCTGTAACCCCTTCTGAGTTCAGGTACCGGAAGATCAAAAACATAACTTTTCAGACCGTCTTTCATTTCACACCTCTTTAAGAGTTTTTTATTTAAAAAGTATTATACAAATAATTTATAAGTATGAAAAGTAAACTAAACTTATTTATTCAATATATTGCGGAGAATATTGCTGCTGTAAAGGGATGCCTTTTTTATGAATTTCCTGAAATCTGTCCTGACACCGGCATCTGCCCGGTCAGAAATTATCCGGACAAGAAGAAACGGTACCCCATATATATGGGCCGCTTCCGCAGCTCCGTACCCTTCCATATCCACACAGTCGCCGCCGTAGACCGAAACCAGTTCTCTCTTCAGTTCTCCGTTTTCCACCGGAGTATCGCATGTAAGGACGGTTCCTTCAATTATCTTTTCTTCGCCTCCGTAGGAGAGGGCAGCTTCCTTAAGCCGGCTGTCAGATCCCAGCTCCGGCAGGGTTTCACCGCAGCATACAATCCTTCCGGCTGCCACCATATCCCCGGGTTCAAGTTCCGGATTAAGGCTTCCCGCAGTTCCTATATAGATGAATAAATCGGGCCTGTACTCCTCCAGCAGGGCATGGCATACCTGCCGGGCAGCGTTCCGCCCTACTCCGGTACACCCTATCATGATTTCATGCCCCTCCCATAATCCGCACAGAAAAGTACGTCCTGAGGAAACTATCTCCTTTTTCCTGCTGACAGAGGCAATTATCCTGGAAATTTCTTTTTCAAAGGCACTTAAAACTAAAATCATTTTTCCGTTTTTTTATAATACCATCACCGGTATATTATTACAATCTAAACAAATAGAAACTATTTTCCCTTTTCTTTCAAATTATTGTTGCAACCCATCATATAATGTGTTAAGCTTTTAAAAACAAAAAAATACCCTAAATATGTGGTATGTGTTTTTGGCAATACCAATACGGAGGAACTTTATGAAATGTCCGAACTGCGGCAATATTGATGACAAGGTTGTCGAAAGCAAGCAGAATGCAGACGGATCTTCCATAAGAAGAAGACGGGAGTGTCTTTCATGTCACCACCGGTTCACCTCCTACGAGCATATCAAGGAAACGCCTCTTACTGTAATAAAGCGTGATAAAAGCAGGGAGCTCTTTGATATTGGAAAAATAGAAAGGGGAATACGCAAATCCCTTGAAAAACGCTCCGTGTCCGAGGAAAAGCTCATGGAGATTCTGGGCGAAATAGAAAACGAGGTCTATACCAGAAGCCAGAACTCAGGAGACATAACCACCGAGGAACTGGGAGAACTGGTGCTCCACAGTATCTTCAGGCTGGACAAGGTAGCCTACATCAGATTTGCGTCAGTTTACAGACACTTTGACAACGTGGATGAATTTGTCAGAGAAATCGAAAAACTAAGCGGAAAAGCCTGATAGTTTATGGGAGGAAATATGGCTTTAGGAAATACAAACGACTGGAAAGAGTTTCTCCATCTGGAATCGGAGGAAGACAGTACAGCAAGCACATTTGTGGTAAAGCGCATTGTCAAGAGAGACGGTTCCATTGAAAAATATGACAGATGGAAAATTGCAAGTGCAATCAGCAGGGCTGTAAGCGCAGTTCAGGGAATGGAAGACAAGGATCTTACCGAAAAGCTTACAGAAAAGACAGAAGACAAGCTCAGGGAGTTCATGCAGGGACGTCATCCCAATTCAGCTCCTGCCATCGAGGAAATCCAGGACATCATCGAAGAGGTGATGATGGAATCCGTTCCAAAGATTGCAAAGGCTTACATTCTTTACAGAGCTCAGCACGAGGCAATGAGAGACAGCAAGAAGCTTATCCTGGATATCAACAACACCATGGACGGCTATCTTTCACAGTCAGACTGGAGAGTAAACGAGAACGCAAACGTGAATTTCTCACTGGGAGGTCTCATTCTCCACAATTCCGGAACCATTACAGCAAACTACTGGCTCAAGAACATATATCCGGAGGAAATCGCAAAAGCCCACAAGAATGCCGATTTCCATATCCACGACCTTTCCATGTTCTCCGGTTACTGTGCCGGATGGTCACTCAGGCAGCTTATTGCCGAAGGTCTGGGAGGAGTTCCTGACAAGATTACATCCAAGCCGGCAAAGCACCTCCTTACACTTATCCAGCAGATTGTCAACTTCCTGGGAATCATGCAGAACGAATGGGCCGGAGCACAGGCACTTTCCAGCTTCGATACATACATTGCTCCGTTCGTAAAGGTGGACAACCTGGGAGAAAAAGAGGTTAAGCAGGGACTCCAGAGCTTTGTTTTCGGTGTAAACACTCCATCCAGATGGGGTTCACAGGCTCCGTTTACAAACATCACACTGGACTGGGTGGTACCTGATGACCTTAAAGACAAGCCTGCAGTAGTCGGCGGAAAGGAAATGGACTTTACCTACGGCGACTGTCAGAGGGAAATGGATATCATCAACAAGTGCTTCATCGAGCTCATGCTTGACGGAGACGCAAACGGAAGAGGCTTCCAGTATCCTATCCCGACATACAACATCACAAGAAGCTTTGACTGGGATTCCCCTAACGCAAGACTTCTTTTTGAAATGACAGCAAAGTACGGTACTCCTTACTTCCAGAACTTTATCAACAGCAACCTCAATCCGGGAGATGTACGCTCCATGTGCTGCCGTCTCCAGCTGGACAAGAGAGAGCTCAGAAAAAGGGGCGGAGGTCTTTTCGGATCCGACGAGTTTACAGGTTCTATCGGTGTTGTAACCATCAACCTGCCTAAGATCGGATATCTTTCCGGTTCCAGGTCGGAATTCTTCAGCAAACTCGAAAACCTCATGAAGCTTGCGGCAAAATCACTGGTCATCAAGAGAAAGGTTATCAACCGCCTCATGACCACAGGACTTTTCCCATATACCAAGAGATATCTCCAGCATCTCAACAACCATTTCTCCACCATCGGTATCTGCGGTATGAACGAATGTCTGCTCAATTTCCTGGGCAAGGATATCACTACCAAGGAAGGAAAGGATTTCGCAGTGGAAATCCTCAATTTCATGAGAAACAAGCTTTCCGAATTCCAGGAAGAAACAGGAGACCTCTTCAACCTTGAAGCAACTCCGGCCGAAAGCACAAGCTACAGACTGGCAAAGCATGACAAGGAAGCATATCCTGAAATCATCGCTTCGGGAGAGGCTGATCCTTATTACACAAACTCAACACAGCTCCCTGTAAACTATACAACAGATATTTTCGAGGCACTGGATCACCAGGATGACCTTCAGACTCTCTATACAGGAGGAACAGTTTTCCACGGCTTCATCGGCGAAGCAATCGACGACTGGCAGTCCTGCAGAAATCTGGTCAAGTCCATTGCGTACAACTACAGACTTCCTTATTTCACAATCTCCCCTACCTTCTCGGTTTGTCCGGTACACGGCTACCTCAAGGGAGAACACTTCACATGCGAGAAGTGCAGAATGGAACAGGAAGAGCTTCTGCGTGAAAGAATCGCAAAGCTGGAAAAAGAGAAAGCAGAGCTTTCGGAAGTAACACTTATCTGACAGGAGAATTATTATGACAAAAGAAAGAAACATAGATGTAATCAATAAAGAACTTGCTGAATGCAGAGATGAACTCCAGAATGTAAAAGGGAGAGAGACAGAAGTCTACACAAGAATCGTAGGCTACTACAGATCCGTCAAGAACTGGAACAAGGGAAAGAAAGCAGAATTCAAGCAGAGAGTATGCTTTGATCCCGAAAACAAGACAGAAGAAGCACCTGTAGACGAAAACACAGTAGTTTCATATCTCTGCTTCACAAAAAAGACTTGTCCTAACTGCCCGGCAGTAAAGGATTTCCTGGCTTCCATCGAAATTGACGGAGAAGTTCTCTCAGTCGACGATCAGGGCGGACTTGAAAAAGCAAGATCCTACAACATCTTTGCGGTTCCTACAGCCATTTTCTTCAATGCTGACGGAAAGGAGCTTTTCAGAGCCTACAATATAAAGGATATCAAGGAAAAGCTCGGTATCACAGAAACAGCCGCTGTTTAAAGTGATAACCAGAGCCGGTTTTATCAAAACCACACTTATCAACTATCCGGGAAGAGTTGCATCCGTAATATTTCTTCCCGGCTGTAATCTCTGCTGCCCCTACTGCCACAATCCGGAGCTGGTCCTGAACCGGGCCGACGATCTGGAAGAGATAGATTCAATTCTCGCACACCTTGAGAAAAGAAAAAATATGGTGGAGGGGGTCTGCATTTCCGGCGGAGAGCCTCTGATTCACAGCGATCTTGGAAAGCTCATAGCTGAAATCAGAAAAATGGGCTACCTTATCAAGCTCGATACAAACGGTACATTTCCCAACAGGATTCTGGAGCTGAAGCCTGACTACATAGCCATGGACATAAAGACTTCACCTGAAAAATACAATCTCCTTACACCGGCAGGAGGTCCGTCGGTTTCCGAAAAAATACTGAAATCGGTGGAAATAATCAAAAATTCGGGAATCAGCCATGAATTCAGAACCACCCTTGCCCCCGGCATCGTGGATGAGGATGACATACGTAAAATCTGCAATCTGATCGGCGGAACCGAGCTTTACGTACTGGCAGGCTATGTTCCGGGACACACCCTGGACAAAAACTTCCCCGACAGACCCTATTCCGCCGCCAGGACAGAAGCCATGGCACAGATTGTACGGGATGCCGGAATCCCTCTGAAACTTAGAAATATTGACTGATTACCTGTAAAGCCTGTTCTTGATAGGAAGATAATCAGGATTTATACGGTATCCTGTTCTCCACTGCCTTTCTGCCTTCCGTTTTTCACCCCGGGCCTCATATACCAGCCCCAGGTAATAGTGGGCATCCACCAGAGAGGAATTTATCTCTATGGCTTTTTTCAGACAAGCCTCAGCCTGCTCACTGTTTCCCAGCTCATGGTTCACGCGCCCTGCCAGCAGATATTTCTTTTCGGTTATATCTTCGTTATCTTCAATATCGCCCATGGAATTGAGCACCCGGGCCGCCGCCTCGGTTTCCCTGTTTTCCAGATATGCATTTGCCAGAGAAAGTATCAGAAGAGGAGATGAAGGATTGAGTGCCACCGCCTTCTCGAAATTCTCTATAGATTTTTCCCTGTCTCCCATTCTGGCATAGGAGAGCCCCAGGTATTCGTAAATATCCCTGGCATCCTGTTTTTCGTTCAATGCCTCCGAAAGGTATTTTACCGAAAGATTGCTGTAGTGGATTCCCTTGTGATAGTATGCCTTGCCCAGAATATATTTTACGGATGCATTCACTTCCCCCTCTGACAGCAGGGCCTTCCTGAGCAGCTTTACAGACTCCTCCATATAAGCAGCCCTTTCTTCAGGGATAAGAATAGAGATACCTTGATAAAAATTTGCAAACCCTGTGAAAATAAGAGCATTTTTGTTCATTGGATTTCTGCGGAGCTCGTTGTTGCCGTATTCGATAAGCTCCTTGTACTGTCTCGCTTCCCACAGTTCGGAGAAGGAAACATTGCTGTTGTCATCGGAAAAAGGATTGGTACCCTTGGCATGCCTTACGGCAAAGATTCCGCCGGATACCGCTGCCAACAGAACAGCTGCAGCAATTATAATTTTTACCGATATCTTAAACTTGAAATTTTTCATATAAAAAAGCAGGTCCGTAAGCCGGGTTCTGTTCTATGTTATCATCTGTCTATGAGAACCGTTGCCGGTTCCCTAAAGCAGCCTACCCGCGAATATGAACGAGCAGTTCTCCGCTGTTTGGCCTTGCTCCTGATGAGGTTTACCATGCGGCACATGTTGCCATCTGCCCGGTGAGCTCTTACCTCGCCTTTTCACCCTCACCCCGGAAAGACTCCGGGGCAGTATATTTTCTGTGGCACTTTCTATTGCAGCTCCGAAAACCGAAGCTGCATCCAGCCGTTAACTGGCATCATGCTCTGTGGAGCCCGGACTTTCCTCCCGCACTTTCATGCCGGCGATAACAAGACCTGCCCTGAATTACTCCTCGTCGTCCTCGTCATCCTCGTCTTCGTCTTCTGCCATTTCTTCGAGGCTTTCTTCATCATCCTCGTCATCCATGTCATTTCCGAAGTCTTCTTCCTCTTCTTCAAAATCTTCGTCTTCGAAGTCTTCATCGAAACCTTCTTCCTCTCCGAACATTTCATCCTGCTCTTCTGCAGTTTCTTCATCGAAGACTGTTTCGTCATCATCGTAGGATTCTGTTTCTTCTTCCATTTCATCCGAATCCTTATCTTCTTCGTAAGCATCTTCTTCGTCGAGGTTTTCCTCTTCTTCGTCATCAGCAAATCCACCGATTGTATCAACGTTGTATGTCATGATATCTTCTTCTTCCTCTGTTTCTTCGTAGAAGAGGATTCTGCTGCAGTAAGGGCAGAACATGATGGAATCACCGTGACGTACATTGTTTACAAACTGTGCAGGAAGAATCATATGACATGCGGAACATACACCGTTTCTTACAGGAACAATACCGTGTCCCCCTTCCTTGCTTCTGATGATTCTTTCAAACTTGAAAAGGATTTCTTCATCAAGGCCCGGAATGATTTCCATTTTCTTTTCGTTAAGGTAGGCAAGCTCAGCCTTCTTGGATTCACTTTCGGCTGCAATCTTTTCTTCCTCTTTTCTGAGCTCTTCTTCCTGGCTGTTGATAAGGAGCTGATCCCTTTCAACTTCCTGGTTCAGTTCCTCGTTTTCCTTTTCTTCCTTGATAAGGTCCTTGCGGAGCTGCTGTTCTTCCAGGATTGTATCCTTGATCTGTTTGTCAAGAATCTCATATTCCTTCTGAGTCTTGATTATATCCATATCGCGCTCAAACTTAACGCGTTTTTCTTCTGCAT
>JAZNLX010000014.1:0-7259 GCA_045579325.1 Spirochaetia bacterium | reverse complement strand
TGTAGTCAGACATGGAGCTTGCAAGAAAAAGGACTGTATCTGCAACATCGGAAGTAGTTCCGGCCCTTTTCATAGGTACGGAAGCCACAAGGTTCTCCCTGCCCGGAAGATTTTCTGTCATTTCCGTATCAATGATTCCCGGTGCTACCGCATTGCAGCAGATATTCTTGGCTGCCAGCTCCCTGGCTATAGTTTTTGTAAGTCCGATTATTCCGGCTTTGGAAGCAGAATAATTTGCCTGACCGGCATTTCCGAAAAGACCTGCAACAGAGCTGACATTGATGATCTTTCCGCCCCTTTTCCTGAGAAAAACAGGACAGATATGCTTGATCATATTGAAGGTTCCCTTCAGATTGATATTCATAACGGCATCCCAGTTTTCCTCGTTCATGGAGAAAATAAGGGAGTCCTTGGTTATACCTGCATTGTTTACCAGAATATCGATGGTTCCGAAATCAGCCATAATATTGGACACGGTTGATTTTACTTCACCGAAATCGGCAACATTGCACTTATAAATTTCGGCCTTGACACCGTATTCCCGCGCCTTGGCACAGACTTCCGATGCCTTTTCTGTATTTCCGGCATAGATGATTGCCACAGATGCACCCTGTTCTGCCATTTTAAGGGCTATGGCTGCACCGATTCCTCTGGAACCGCCGGTGACTACAGCTATTTTGTTTTTAAGCATCTGCAAGCTCCTTGACAGTTGCATTCAAAGAATTTTCATCTTCTACATTGAAAACTTTAATATTTTCATTAATTTTCAAAATAAAGTTTGATAAAGTTTTGCCAGGTCCGCATTCGATAAAAGTATCGACTCCCTCAGAAATCATATTTTCAATTATCTTCTGCCATCTGACCGGATTGTTTATCTGCTTTTCCAGAAGTTCCCTTGTATCCCCTTCGTAACGGGATGCCGTACAATTGGAGTAAACAGGGATATTTCCCTCTCCGAAGCTGCATGCCGCAAGGTCTGAAGCAAAAGCTTCTGCTGCCTTGTTCATGAAAGGAGAATGAAAACCGCCGCTTACCGGAAGCTGAAGATATCTCCCCTTAGCCCCTTTAACGTCTCCCTTGAGCTGTTCCATTTCCTCGGCAGAGCCTGAAACCACCAGCTGTCCGGGACAGTTGTAGTTGACCGGATAAACTTCCTTATATTTTCCGCAGAGATTTTCCACAGTTTCATTATCAAGCTTAAGGATTGCAGCCATTACGCTGTTTACGCTTCCTGCCGCACGGTTCATGTGTCCGGCCCTGGCGCATACAAGTCTGAATCCCTCTTCCTGACCGAGCATTCCGGCATATGTTATGGCTGCAAGCTCTCCGAGAGAGAAACCGGCCACCACGTCTGCCTTGATTCCCTTTTCATCAAGGGCCAATGCTGCCGCAAGATCCACGCAGAATACACATGGCTGTGTATTTTCTGTTACGGAAAGAGTTTCAGAGTCCCCTTCAAAGCACTGTACTGATGTTCCGGGTCTGATGCTGTCCGCCAGGGCGAAGAGTCCGGCAGCCTTTGTGCTGCAGCTGAAGAGTTCCTTTCCCATGCCGGTGTACTGTGCACCCTGACCTGAAAAAACGAATGCTATTTTACCCATTCGGTTCCCCCGAGAAGAGCCTTTTCTGTTTCGGCTGCAAGTTCGGAAATGATTTCGGCTGCGGTCTGTTCTTTCTTGACCATACCTGAAATCTGACCTGCAATGAAGCAGCCCTTTTCCTCATCGCCGTCCACTGCTGCGAAACGGAGTGCACCTACAGCCTTGGATTCAAGTTCCTCGTTTGAAACAGTTGAATCGTATTCAAGCTTGAAATACTGTCTTGAAAATGCTGATTTAAGGCTTCTTACAGGATGGCCGAGTCTTCTGCCTGTAACGATTGTATCGATATCGCTGGCCTTGAGTACCCTGTTCTTGTAGTTCTGATGGATATTGCACTCCTTGGCCACAAGAAATCTTGTACCGAGCTGCACACCCTGGGCACCAAGCATGAGAGCTGCCGCAATACCTCTTCCGTCACCGATTCCTCCTGCTGCAATAACAGGAATATTTACCGCATCGCATACCTGAGGAACAAGAGCCATGGTGTTCATCTCACCGATATGACCGCCTGATTCTCCCCCTTCAGCAACTACGGCATCTGCTCCGGCGCGGGCTACCATTCTGGCAATAGCCACGGAAGGAATTACCGGGATAACCTTGATTCCGGCCTCCTTCCACATGGCCATATATTTGAGAGGGTTTCCGGCACCTGTGGTAATAACAGGTACTTTCTCTTCTGCAAGAACCTTTGCCACTGCATCCACATGGGGACTCATAAGCATTACATTGACACCGAAAGGCTTGTCTGTAAGGCTTCTGGCAATACGGATCTGTTCGCGAAGATAGGACTCCTCCGCATTCATGGCGGAAATGATACCGAGTCCGCCGGCTTCGGAAACAGCTGCTGCCAGTTTACCGTCTGCAATCCAGGCCATTCCACCCTGAAAAATCGGGTATTCAATACCTAAAATTGAGCAGATATCGGTCTTAAGCATCTGCCTTCTCCTTAAGTCTCTTCTCGATGAATGCTACAAGTTCTCCGACTGTTGTAACCTTTTCATCAAATTCGAGTTCTACTCCGAGTTCGTCTTCGAGATCCATGATCATTTCCACTGTGTCAAGTGAATCGATTCCGAGATCAAGGAATGTTGTTTCCATCTTTACTGCGTCTTCATCACAATCTGTGTGATCTGCAATCAATGCTCTGAGTTTTTCAAAAATCATAATTTTCCTCCTGTCAGATTACCATCTGATAATACAGGCTGCACTTGAGAGGCCTCCTCCGAAGGCACACATGGCAACATTGTCGCCTCTTTTCAAGTTTCCTGTTGAATTTAATTGATCAAGCATCATAGGAATGCTTGCCGAAGATGTATTTCCGAATTTATCGATATTCATCAGGAATCTTTCCTGCGGAATATCAAGCTTTTTCTTGGCGAAATCGATAATTCTGCTGTTGGCCTGATGAGGAACCACCCAGTTTATGTCCGAAACAGAGATTCCGGCCTGATCTGCCACATCCTGGACATCGCGGCACATGGACTTAACCGCAAACTTGAATGTCTCCTGGCCGTTCATGTTGATGTAAGGAGCTTCTTTTGCCCCCTTATAATAAGGAGAATCTCCCGCGTAGTTAGGAATCCTGATAATGTCGTCGTTTCCCGATGCGGTGAGCTTGGAAGAAAGATAGTTGTCCCCTTCCTCAAGAAGCACGGCACCTGCTCCGTCGCCGAAAATAACAGCTGTACTGCGGTCGTTCCAGTCCACGATACCGGAGATGCGTTCCGCACCGATAAGAAGCATTTTCTTTACTTTTTTTCTGGCAAAGAACCCAGCTGCTGTATCAAGGGCATAGATGAAGGAACTGCAGGCACAGTTAACGTCAAGGGCAGGACAGGATGCACCGATCTTCTTCTGCACCATGCATGCAAGGTTAGGTGATTTGTATTCTGCGGTGATTGAAGCACAGATGATCATGTCAATCTCTGATGCAGCTGTTTCCCCTGCTTCAAGAGCCCGGAGTGCGGCCTTAGCCGCCAGATCCGATGTCGGTTCGTCTACACTGATATGACGCTCCTTGATTCCCACGCGCTGTGTAATCCATTCGTCATTTGTATCCATGATCTGTGACAATGCAAAATTATCTACTGTATGTTCAGGAACATAACTTCCGGTTGATACTATTCTGAAGCTCATTTTATACTCTCTATACTTTTTTTGAAATAATTGTTCAGCTTGGATATGGTAACCACAAGGAATTCCTTCTCCTTTTCATCAAGACCATCGCTGACACTTCTGACCATTCTTCTGTGAAAATACTGATGACATGAATTAACTTTATTCCCTTCCCTGGTAAGAAAAACCCTGACCGAACGTCCGTCCTTCTTGCACTGGCACTTTTCCAGATAACCCTTTTTTTCCAGCTTGTTTACCGCCACGGTAACGGAAGGCTTGGTAATTCCCAGTTCGTCGGCAAGCTCACTGACAGTAAGACCGTTTTCTCCCCCTTTGGCCGCAGCCTCCAGGAAATGAATCTCACTTATGGAGAGCTTGAGTTTTCTGCTTACGCTGTTGACAGCCTTTTCCTCGAGATCGAGTACGTTGTTGTAAATCTCTACAAGTATATCATTTAAGGCTGTTGAAAATTCATCCATCATATCGTCCCAAAATCGTTAGTTAGTCTAACTAATCTTAGTTTAACATATGTTAATGTTTTGTCAATAGTTATTGAATAAAAAATTACGTTGTGATAATTTCCAGATGTTTCCGGGGGAACACACAAAATGCATTACACAATAATTCTTTTGCTTATATCAAATATTTTCATGACATTCGCTTGGTACGGACACCTGAAATACAGATCCACCAACCTGCTTATCGTAATCCTGGTAAGCTGGGGAATCGCTTTCTTTGAATACATTTTCCAGGTTCCGGCCAACCGTATCGGTGTCAGATACATGACTACCCCGCAGCTGAAGATACTTCAGGAAGTAATCTCACTGTCTGTTTTCTCGGTTTTTTCCATATTATGGTTAAAGGATCAGTTCAGATGGAACTATATAGCTGCATTTCTGTGCATTATCCTGGCCATATTCTTCGTATTCAAGAAATAGGAGCATGAAATGAAAAACTTCACCATTCAGGTAAGATACTTTACAAAACCGGGCTGCCGGGAGAGCTTTATCAGGGAAATAACAGAAAACAGTATTGCCGAAAAGGTTCTTGCTGAAAAAGGAGCCATACAGTATGAATACTTTGTATCGGTAAAGGAGAGCAATCTGGTACTCCTTCTGGAAGAATGGGAAAACCGAGAGGCCCAGCAGGCACACATGAAGCACCCTAATATGGAGACCATCATGGCCATCAGGGATAAATATGTGGCCGAAACAGAGCTCAAGATAATTGAATAAACGGCTTGTCATCACTTTCGGCCGGACAATATTTCAGCCTTTTCAGACTTTTTATAATACTACACTTTTATATCTTGGTAATTTTAACAACTTTTAATACTCTGCTTTTAATTATTTTAACTTTCTGACAATAAAAAACCCCGGCAGATTTACCGAGGTGATTGAACGATGGGGGAATCGAACTCCCGACTTCTTCCTCCGGAGGGAAGCGCTCTATCCACTGAGCTAATCGTCCGTATGATAAAATAATATTGTTCTCACCCCCTTCTGTCAAGCACAGAATTATTGACCAACGCCCTATAAAAGTAGTATACTCTAGTAAACCGATAGGAAAAGGAAATGTTTCAGATTTCAGCCGGCCTGCAGTATGGTCTCAGAGCTTTGATTTATCTCGCATCTTCGAACAAGGTGGAAAATATTGCCTCAGTATCCCAGAGGGAGAATATTCCCAGAAAGTTCCTTGAAAACATATTCACCCAGCTGAAGAAAAACATGATTGTCCGGAGCATCCGGGGACCCGAAGGGGGCTATGTTCTTGCCAGAAATGCGGGAGATATCACTCTCTACGAGATCTTCGATGCCATAGAAGGTTCTCCTACCCTGGTCAAATGCCTTGAGGACAATAAAAACTGCCATATGTCGGATGCCTGCATGGTCAGAAACTTCTGGAATGACTATCAGGAATATATCAGAAAATATCTTGATGACATGTCGCTTCAAGATTTGATAGACAAATATTCTAACGGAGTGAAATTCAATGGATAAAAGAAACGTCTATATGGACTACAACGCTACCACCCCTATCCATCCTCTTGTAAAGCAGGAGCTTCTGGATACTTTGGATATATGCGGAAACGGGTCAAGTATGCACACTTTCGGTCGCGAGGCCATGGAAAGAATAGAAAATGCAAGAACAAAGATTGCATCTCTCATAAATGCACAGCCTAATGAGATTATTTTTACAGCCGGCGGTACAGAATCTGACAACACAGTTCTCAACTATGTAGCCATCGTAAGCAGGGCTCAGGGAAAGAATGAGATCATCACCACCCCTATCGAGCATCCGGCTATTCTGGAAACTGCAAAATTTCTCGAAAATTTCGGTATAGTGACCAAGTTCATGAAGGTGGACAGCACAGGTCGTGTGAATCCTGAAGAACTCAGGGAGCTTATCACAGACAAGACAGCTCTTATCTCGGTAATGGCGGCCAACAATGAAATCGGAACCATTCAGGATATCAAAGCTATCGGTGCCATTGCCAGGGAAAAGGGGGTCTACTTCCATACAGATGCGGTTCAGGCCATCGGAAAGGTAAAGATTGACGTAAAGGATATGAATATCGACTTCCTCAGCATGTCGGGTCACAAGATCTATGCACCTAAAGGAATCGGAATCCTCTATGTCAGAAAAGGGGTTCCTTACTGCCCTTTCATCCACGGCGGACACCAGGAAGGGGGACGCAGGGCCGGTACACTCAATACAACAGGTATCGTTGCCTTGGGTAAGGCAGCCGAAATGGCGGAGCTGGAGTTCAATGAGGAATATACAAAGCTTTCTGCCCTGAGAGACAGACTCAAGAAGGGAATCGTGGCTTCCGTTCCGGATATCAGAATAAACGGAAACGAGGAACACTGCCTTCCTAACACTCTCAACGTTTCATTCATCGGTGCAGAGGGAGAATCTATCCTTCTTTACCTTGACCTTGAAGGAATCGCCGTTTCCACAGGTTCAGCCTGCTCAACAGGTTCACTGGAGCCTTCTCACGTACTTATGGCCACAGGTGTGGATGCCGAACTGGCTCACGGTTCCATCCGTTTCAGCCTGGGAAGGGAAAACACAGAAGAGGATGTTGACTATGTATTGGAAAAGCTTCCTCCTATCATCGAAAAAATCAGAAAAATGTCCACAGTATACAGAAAGGGAGATAAATAATGAATTCATGGGTTTATACAGAAAAAGTAAAGGAACACTTCACCAATCCTAAAAATATTCTTGACGATGAAGCCACATTCGGGGCAGACGGCCGCGGAGAGGTGGGAAACATTGCCTGCGGAGACCAGATGCTGGTGGTTATCAAGGTAAAGGATGACATCATTACAGAATGCAAATGGAAAACCTACGGCTGTGCCAGCGCCATTGCCAGCACATCAATGATGAGCGAGATGGTTATCGGCATGCATATAAAGGAAGCATACAAGATCAAGCCGGAAGATATCGTAGGAGAACTGGGAGGCCTTCCGGGACACAAGATTCACTGTTCCGTACTGGGAGACAGAGCCCTGAGAGCTGCCATCGAGGATTATTGCA
>JAZNLX010000013.1:0-3389 GCA_045579325.1 Spirochaetia bacterium | reverse complement strand
TTCCTCTGGGGATGCTTATCTGCTGCAGGAAAAGCGGAAATCCGTTCAAGGCACTCTATGCGCTGCTGGCTCCTGCCATGGCGGCTTTCTTTTCGGGAGATATCTATTTTGCGGCCAACACCCTGATAAAGAGCTCTTTTGAAAATATCGGAGCAAAAAGAAAGGGAGGAGCCCCGATCATAGGCTTCCTGACTGTTTTCAGCAGAGGGGGAACCGCAATGGTTTCTGCAGTTTCAATCATTGTCATCATCACTTCATATACCGGAATCGGGCTTTCATATGAGTCATTTTTCCTTATCATGCTCAATACATTCCTGATTTCATTTATCCTCGGCTCTGTTCCAGGTATCGGAACCGCGGTTTCCGTAACCATGCTCTGTTCCCTTTACGGACACGGAATCGAAAAGGGCTACCTTGCAATCCAGCCTGTGATGTTCCTCCTTATCAGCTTCAGCGTACTTGTGGATATTACCGTGATGGGCTTCATCAATACAGTGGTTACCCAGCAGGATTCCCTCAGGAAAGAAATAAACATAAGGAAATTCACCTGATATATGAGTAACGAAAAAAAACCTCTGGAAAAAAAACTCATCTTCATTTCCGATAAGCTTGACGAAGTTATTCTCAAGGCGAACAAAACTGAAAAGAAATACAGGAAACAGGTGAAGACCGCCGATCCCCGATATAAGGTAAGTGCCCTGAATCTTCTTGACTATCTGGCTTTCAGAAGCTTTGACATAGACAAGCTCCAGAGAAAGATGCTCAAGCTGGGATTTTCAGACCTATCCCACATAAATGCCCATGTTATGCATACTCTCCTTTCCATAAAGGAAATAACCGATACGATAATCGGCCGGAATACCGTGCATCACGACAGCAATCTCCTTACTCCGAGAAAAAGCACCAAGCTTCTGGACGAAAGAACCAAGGAGCTTTTCGGAAAGAAACCTGAAAAAAGAAAAACCAGGATAATGGTGACCATGCCGACCCAGGCTGCCGAGGATGAGCTGCTTATTGAGGAAATGCTCAATGCAGGAATGAACTGCGCAAGAATAAACTGTGCCCATGACAACAGCAGAATCTGGGACAAAATCATAAAGAACATAAGAAAAGCCTCTGAAAAGACAGGCCGTGAATGTTCGGTGATCATGGATATAGCAGGCCCTAAGATCAGGACCGGAAGCATTGACGGAGACCATATCCTTCTGAAGCCGGAAGAAACCCTTGTTCTTACCAGAAAAGACGAACTCGGCAGAGGTGCAGTTTTATCTCCTGAAGGTTCGGTTCCGGCCCGTATTTCCTGTACCATGGAAAGGGTTTTCAGATGTGCCGCACCGGGTGAAAGGGTTTTCTTCGATGACGGCAAGATAGAAGGGACAATACAGAATGTTTCTCCGGATGAACTTGAAATAAGGATAACAAACGCAAAAGCGGGAGGAAGTAAGCTCAAGGCAGACAAAGGAATCAACTTCCCGGACACAGCACTGGATATTGCCGGTTTTACGGCAAAGGACAGACACGACCTTAAAACCATCCTGAAGAAAAATGATAGCTGGAATATAGATGCCATAAACCTTTCCTTTGTAAACAGCGCCTCAGAATTGGATGAAATGACAGAAGAACTCAGGGAAATAGGACTGAATACGGGAATCATAATCAAGATTGAAACAGAAAAGGCCTTTGAAAATCTTCCTGACATTATCCTTTCGGCTATGAAAATCTATCCTGCCGGTATTATGCTGGCCCGCGGAGATCTGGCCATTGAAACAGGCTGGAAAAACTATGCCTCCATCCAGGAAGAGATAATAAGGATTGCAGAAGCAGCCAATATTCCTCTGATATGGGCAACACAGGTACTGGAAAATCTGGCCAAGGACGGAGTACCCACAAGAGCAGAAATCACAGATGCGGCTTTCTCCCAGAGAGCTTCCTGTGTAATGCTGAACAAGGGAAAATATATAGTAAAGGCAATCAAGATGCTGGACAAGATCCTGAGAAGAATGGAAAAGTTCAAGGACAGGAGCGAGGATGTTCTCCCTAAACTGGACGGCTCCGACAAGCTCAGGCTTTCCCACAAGAAGTACGATATAAGATGAAAAACAGGCAGACTGCGGCAGAAGCGGTCATTCTCTTCCTTCTGGTCTACAATCCGTTTATCAGGACAGGCAATTCACTGGTTTTAAATTCCTCATCGGCTCTCAGAGGGGCTGCATATGCACTGGGACAGGCAGCAGTTCTTCTTTTCTTTATGTTTATGATAAAGAAATACAGGCCTGCGGATCTGGGGTTCCTCTGTCCCCGCCTGAAAGATGCCGGAAGCACAGCACTCCTTACAACTCTCCTTTTTGCTGTTACGGCAGCAGGCAGGTTGATTCTTCCGCAGGTAAACAACGATTTTCTGGAGCTGTCCGGAAACACAGCCTTTATATTAGTGCCCATGCTTCTGGTTGCAGCCTTCGGGGAAGAGCTTTTTTTCAGGGCATATCTGCTTAAGGCACTGGGAGATGCATTCGGTTTCAGAGCTGCAGTTGCGGTATCTTCCCTGCTGTTTGCATCGGGGCATATTTACCAGGGATTTCAGAACACGGTGCTGATATTTGTTTTGGGAATCGTTTTATGCATTTTTTACAGAAGAACCGGAAGCATTGCCGTAAATACGGCAGCTCATTTTCTTTTTAATTACATTCCGCTTTTTTTATTGCTTCAATCTCTCTGATAACAGTTTCCGCCACTTTTTCGGTTCCGTTGATGTCGCTTCTGACAACAAGCTCCGAGGCATCTGCATAACATGTTTTCAGTTCGCCGAAAATCCTGTTTACCGCATCAATCATGCTTCCCCCTTCCACAGGTCTGAAGGACATGAAGGATCTGGTCTTGAGTATCATCTCCGATGTGGATACCAGCCATACCGGATAGGACATTTTCTTTATCAGGTTACGGGATTCCGAAGATAAAACCGTATCGCTTCCGCAGGCAAGAACCATCCTGCGGTTTGCCCTCAGGATTTTTTCCAGGATTCTTTTTTCGGATGCGGCAAAGGCTTCAAATCCGTCTTCTTCCAGAATCTTTACTATGCTTTTTCCGTTCTGTCTCTCTATTTCCTCGTCCAGATCCGTAAACGGAACACCTGTTTTTTCCGCAAGCGCCCGGCCACATCTGGTCTTGCCTGAAGAGGAGAACCCCACAAAGGATATAATGTTCCGCAGAGGCTGCTTCTTGCCTAAGATCTCCCGGAGCTCGGCAGTTATCTCACCCGGCAGGCTGTTTCCGGTAAAGTTGCTGTAGGCTGCCAGTACCTGTGCCATTTTAAAATTCATGGAAGAAACAATATTGATATTCATGTTTCGGCAAAGCTGTTCAAGCTCCGGGCTGCACCCTAAAAGCATGAC
>JAZNLX010000012.1:0-11190 GCA_045579325.1 Spirochaetia bacterium | reverse complement strand
GGCAGGTCGATCTTGTTGATTACAGGAATTATTTCAAGATTGTGGTCAATGGCCATGTACATGTTGGCCAGAGTCTGCGCCTCAACACCCTGGGTGGCATCAATAAGAAGCAATGCCCCTTCGCAGGAAGAGATGGCTCTTGAAACCTCATATGAAAAGTCCACATGACCCGGAGTATCAACCAGGTTAAGAACATAATCATTTCCGTCCTGACCCTTGTAGTTAAGGGTTACAGCCTGGGATTTGATTGTGATTCCCCTCTCACGCTCAATGTCCATAGAATCAAGAATCTGATTCTTGGCATTTCTGCTGTCAATCAGCGATGCCTTCTCGATAAAACGGTCGGCAAGCGTGGACTTACCATGGTCAATGTGGGCAATAATACAAAAGTTACGTATGTTTTTTCTGTTCATTCTTTCTATATTATATCAGATTATTCTCATCTAGGAAAGCAACAAGCTGCAATCCCGACTCCATAAATCCCGCTTTTTTCTTCTTTACCATAATGTGCATGGCTACATAACGCTGTTTTTCGTTATATCTCCAATCCTTGAGAGCAAACGGGTCGTTAACGGAAAGGTCGGCTTCGTAGGCCGGAAATCCCTGGTAAACCTTCTTTATTACATATCCTTGCTTGAAGATATAGTTTCCGGTGCTTTCGGCACAGATACCGAAAAGAGGAAGCATGGCATTTCTTCTGCTATCCTTCTTCAGTGCAATATCAAGCGCCTTCTGTGGGCGGCTTCTGGTGGCAATATAGCTTTTTTCCTTTGCGCCGTTCCTTTCCCATTCGACACAGAGCATAGTATCCGGCTTCAGGGAATTGAGAATCTTATGAACCTGAGTAATGCTGTGTATCTCTATGCCGTTTATTTTCCTGATAATGTCTCCGTTATCAAGTCCGGCGGCATTGGCTGCCTCTCCCGGAATGGCATAGACCACCTCCATTATACCGTTCTTCTCGTACATGGAGAGCCCCAGCCAGGAGTGTTCTGTCTTTCCCTCCTCATAAAGGCTGCTCATTATATCCATGACCCAATGAGAAGGAATAACAAAGTTTATGTTCTGGAATCTGGGTATACCGGCAAAAACCACACCGAGAACCTCATTATGTTCATTTACAAGAGGGCCTCCGCTGTTTCCCGGATTTACAGGTACATCCACCTGAAGAACATCTCCTATAGGGAGAAATTTTCTCTTGCCGGCAGATACGATTCCCGATGTTATGGTATTTTCGAGGCCACCCGGAGAACCTATTGCATAGATCTTGTCTCCGAGCCTGAAATCATTGTCCAGACTGAAGCTGAAGATATACTCCGGCACCATTTCGGTTTTAAGCAATGCAATATCAAAAACCGGATCCCAGGCTACAACCTTGGCCGGCACCTTGGTTCCCACGGAATCGGGAAGCCTTATGAAAAGACGGGAGAATCCCTCGTATTCCGGATTAACCTCACTTTCGATAACATGATAGTTGGTGATAAGATATCCCCTCTTATCGATAAAGAAACCGCTTCCGATGGCTCTGTCAGGTACCCCTACTCCGTATTGGAGCTTGGTTCCCTTGTTTACCCAGATAGTGACAGTTCCCTGCATGAGCCTGTCAGGTTTTTCCACCTTTTCCAGAAGAGATTTGTATTCCCTTTTCTTGGCCCCCTCGGGAAGTCTGTCCGATATGAGAGTGAGTACATAACGGTTATTCTGGGCCGCAGCAATATCGCCGTACCTGATCAGCACCTTTTCAGTGGGCTCTGTCAGGGAAAGATACCTGCTGAACCTGTAAAGAGCTGTTACATAGTTTTCCTTTGCACAGTCTGCATCTGCAGCCTGCAGATAAAGCTTCTCAACGGAAGGATTACCTATTACGGAAAGCTTTTCCAATGCAAGCAGGGAGAAATAGACAGAGAAGGCATCGTCATATCTGCCCTCTTCTATGCTTTTTGTATATTTTTCTTTGATTTTGGCATAAATTTCTTCCCTGCACTTTTCTACCGTACCGTCTTCTCTTGATTTGTCGTAAATCCTGTCAGAGGAAGAATCTATAAAAAGAATTTCCTGGAGAGCTGCAAAGGGCATATCCTTTTCCAGGAAAGTATTTACTGTACCTGCCACATCGGGATCCCGTTCGTAGATAAAATTCTCGTTTCCGTCCGATGTACTGCAGGCAGTCAGTAAAATAAATGTAAGAACGAAAGCAGTCAGCAGCCTCTTAGTCATTTTCACTCTTTTTTTCAAGATGGAGAAGCTCCCTGATTTCGGAATCATCAAGAGTTTCCTGAGTAAAGAGAGTTTCTGCCAGAAGTTCCAGCTTGTCCCTGTTTTCTGAAAGAATTCTTTCAGTTTCCTTGTAACAGTCGGTGATAATCCTGGTCACTTCCTTATCAATAGCCTGGGAAGTAGCTTCGGAATACTCCTTGTGCTGTGCAATCTCACGACCAATGAAAATTGGTTCATCCTCCTGTCCGAAAGCAACAGGTCCCAATGCATCGCTCATACCCCATTCGCACACCATCTTTCTGGCAAGCTTGGCTGCCTGCTGAAGATCGTTCTGTGTTCCCGTGGTAGTCCAGTTATAGATAAGCTTTTCAGCCACGTAACCGCCGAGACAGATCTTTATCCTGTCTGTAAGCCACATCTTGTTTCTTGAATAGCTGTCTTTCTCAGGAAGAGACATAGCCATTCCCAGAGCCCTTCCGCGAGGGATGATTGTTACTTTATGGAGAGGATCGGAATGCTCCAGGAAGTAATGAAGAAGTGCGTGTCCCGCTTCATGGAAAGCTGTAGCCTTTTTATCCTCGTCTGTGATAACCTTTGACTTGCGGGCAATACCCAGCATAACCTTGTCTCTGGCCTCTTCGAAATCTTCCATTGTAACCTTTTTCTTGTTCTTGCGTGCCGCAAAGAGAGCTGCTTCATTTACAAGGTTGGCAATCTCGGCACCTGATGATCCCGGAGTTGCGCGGGCAAGCTTGGCAAGATCCACTTCTCCGTCAACCGGAATCTTGGATGCATGAAGCCTGAATATAGCTTCCCTTTCCTTAACATCAGGCATGTCGACAACTACCTGCCTGTCAAAACGTCCCGGTCTGAGAAGAGCAGGGTCAAGAACATCCGGGCGGTTGGTTGCAGCCAGGATAATGACTCCGTCCTTGCTGTCAAATCCGTCCATTTCCACCAGCATCTGGTTAAGGGTCTGTTCCCTTTCGTCATGACCTCCGCCGTAACCTGCACCTCTTGTACGTCCTACGGCATCAAGCTCGTCTATGAAGATGATACAAGGAGCATTCTTGCGTCCCTGTTCAAAAAGATCTCTTACTCTGCTGGCACCCACACCGACAAACATTTCCACGAAATCGGAACCTGACATATGGAAATAAGGAACTCCGGCCTCTCCCGCAATAGCCTTTGCAAGAAGGGTTTTACCTGTTCCGGGCATACCTACAAGAAGCACACCTTTAGGAATCTTGGCACCGATATCGGAGAATTTCTTTGGATTCTTGAGGAAGTCAACAACCTCTTCAAGCTCGTATTTTGCCTCATCCTGTCCTGCTACATCGGCAAACATGATTTTCTTGCCTGTTCCGCTGTACCGTTTTGCACGGCTCTTTCCGAAGCTCATGGCTTTTCCGCCTCCGCCGCCCATATGACGGAACATGATCCAGATAAAGCTGAGTCCGATAAGCCATGGAACTATATCCATGAAGAAGCGGTATGTGGTAACGTTTTTAACGCCCCCCGTAATTTTTACATTGTTCTGCTGCAGCTTGATGAGAAGATTGTCATCAAAATACGGAATACGGGTCTTGAATGCGGTATGCTGCCCTGAGGAATTCATGAGAAGTCCCTGGATTTCCTGATTGTCCACAATCTTTACACTTTCAACAGCGCCGTTCTCCACATGATTAATGAATGCTGTGTAGGAAATTTCCTCAGCTGAGGAACTGTCTGAGTTCGGCATTACAAAAAAGATGAAGAAGAGGAGCATGGCCATAATGATGAAAAGACCGAATTTGTTGTTGAATCCAAGCTTTACCGGTCCGCCGTGATTTGCTCCGTTACCCGGTCCGAATGGTCCGAATGCACCGAAGAAATTAGGCTGCTGATCCTGTTCCCGGTTGTCATCCATACCGTCGTTTTTGCCTGGTTCAGGTCTTTCTGTTTCAGGCTGTTCCCTTCCGGTATCCTGTTCCTGTTCAGGAAATCTATCCTTGTTTTCGTTATCTGACATTACTGTCCTGCCTTATTCTAAAGATATATACATCTCCGATTTCATCTGCCCCGGATTCCACCCTGACGAGGTCGGAGACACGGTCTTTAAAGCCGTACATTCCTCCCCAGACTGCCAAAACGCCCCGGTCATCACATATAAGCGGTATCCGGCTGCGTATATCCGCAGGGACTTTCCATTCGGAAAATATTTTTTTAAGCTTCTTGCTGCAGCCGGCGGAAACAAGGGTGTCTCCGTTCCTGCGCGACCTGACTGTCAGACAGCCTGTCACTTTATCTGCCGGAAGCCAAATATCTTCCTTATTACATAAAGATAACAAAGATTTTTCAACTGAAAAACCCCTATTACCTTTTAAATTGAAAAAATTATTGTTTTTTTCTTTAATTTCTATAAAAAACCCTTCGTCGGTATTTTTTTCAGCTTCCTTTTTCCAGAAAAGCCTGTGTCCCTGTCTCCTGATTACAAAACCGTGCCCCCGGAGAAGAATTCCGTTATTGTTCAGGGATTTAACCGCCAGAGCTGTTTTTACGAAGCGGAAAGGAAGCTCTCCCCCCTGCCCCCGTGCAAACCGGTCAAAGCAGCTGTAAAGGGATTCTGTCCTGACTGCATCGGAAGCAGCCATAAATGCGTCATATGACACCGAATATCCCTCTTCCTCCTTCTCCCAGCCAAGTTCCTGTTCCGCAGCCTCTTTGATGAAATCGTGGGCGGCAGAGACCTTTTCTCCCAGCTCGGAAACTGCTTTTGCATAGTTTGGGAAAATCTCCCCGATCTGAGGAAGCAGCACATTCCGTACCCTGTTCCTGAGATAATCGGTACCGAAATTTGTTTTGTCCACGGAATACTGCAGGTTGTTTTCCCCGAGATACCTGAGAATTTCGCTTTTGGAACATCGGTAGAGAGGCCTTATTATATTGCCTCTGACCGAAGGTATTCCCCTGAGGCCCGAAAGTCCCGATCCCTTGAAAAAACGCATTACAACAGTTTCCACGGTATCATCCAGATTATGGGCAAGTGCCAGGTAGTCGCTGCCTGATTCTGCCATCACCATGTCGAAGAAACGGTATCTGGCCTTTCTGGCAGCACCTTCCACACCGAGAGCGCCACTTTCTTTTTCAATCTCTCCCTTATCCTCTCCCAGCCAAAGCTTAAGACCGTATTCCGAAGCCATCTTTCTGATAAAGGAAATCTCCTCTGCCAGCTCATTCTCGGGACGTATCCTGTGGTTAAAATAGGCCAGACAGAGCTCTGTGTTAAGTTTTTCTGAAAGAGATGAAAGAACTGACATGAGACACACGGAATCGGGTCCGCCCGAGAATCCGATAAGAATCCTGACCCTGCGGTCGTAGGTGCTGAAATCAGGTAATGCTTCGAAATACTCAGTTACTCTGTCGCTGAGAAACATTCTTGATTGAGTTGATTTCATTTGTCACCTGTTCAACAGTCCTGTTTTTCATGGAAATAATGCTGTCTCCGGCAAGCTTTACAGCTTTTTTTATGCTTTCTGCATCAACCTTGTCGGGATGCCCCAGCACGTAATAGGAAACCTCTCCCGAATGGGACGGACGTCCTATACCCACATAGAAGCGGACAAAGTCGTTTGACGGAGCGTGACTGATAATAGATTTTAATCCGTTGTGGCCGGCATCGCCGCCACCCCTTTTAATGCGAAGAACCCCGGGATAAAGATCCATATTGTCACAAACGACAATGATATCTTTAGTGGTACAGTCTGCAGCCTTCAGAAGATCCCGGATAACCTCTCCGGATTTATTCATATAAGTAAGGGGTTTTACAAGAAAAAATTCCTTTCCCTGAAAAACCCCTTTACCGTATATATATTTTTTGAAAAATTTCTTCTGAAGTTCTATACCTGTCTTTTCCGAAATGTAGTCTACAACATCAAAGCCACAGTTGTGCCTTGTTCCGTTGTACTCATCTCCGGGGTTGCCAAGTCCCAGAACTATCATGGTTCAGATTACTCTGCTTAAGCCTTCTTTCCTTTAGGATATGCAACGTGTGCGATAACACTTTCAGGATCGATAAGGAACTTAACGCCTTCTACTGCAGGAATTTCAGCAGCCTTTGCAGCTTCGCCGAGTCCGAGAGCATCGATGTTTGTATAGATTTTCTCAGGGAGATCCTTTGGAAGACATTCGATTTCGATAGTCTTAACAGTCTGAACAAGCTTACCGCCGGCCTTAACACCTGCTGCTGCTCCTTCAAGACAAAGTGGGAGTTTAGCCTTGATGATCTTTGAGTTGTCAAGCTCGAGGAAGTCAATGTGCTGGATCTTTCCTGTGATGATGTCATCCTGGTAATCCTTGATAAGAACATCGCACACTTCCTTTCCGTCCAACATAAGTGTGATTACCATGTTTGAAGATGCTTTATGATATTTTCCTTCAAATTCTCTGTCTTCCACAGCAATGCAGAGCTGTTCTTTTCCGCCGTATACTACAGCAGGAATCATTCCTTCCTGTCTGAGTTTTGCACAAGGTCTTTTCTTGAGCTCTGAACGCATAATGATATTCAGAGTGTTGTTGTTTGCCATATCTTTCTCCTATGCCCTAAAATGCATTACTGGGATGGCAGGATTCGAACCTGCGAATGACGGAACCAAAACCCGTTGGCTTACCACTTGCCGACATCCCATCCATCCCATTTATCATACATTAATTATACAATTAATTCTATATATCGCGTTGTATTTTATAAATTTTTTAACATAATATCAACACATAAGAAGATAATTTGTTAAAAAAGATATTGAGACTTCGTAAAAATATAAAATTGTTATTCTGCCTTGTCGTAGGCTTCCAGGATCTTCTCCTGCATCTCGGCGCGGAATTCCGGTGAAATCGGATGAGCAATATCACGGTACTCACCTGTCTGGGTCTTCCTGCTCGGCATGGCGATAAAAACCCCGTCCTTTCCGTCAATGATCTTCAGATTGTGCACGACAAAGCAATCGTCGAAGGTGACATTCACATATGCTTTCAGCTTTCCTTCTTCCTCTGTCTTGCGGATTTTGATGTCTGTAATCTTCATAATATATTTCCCCTGTTTGCTATTTATCTTATCATAACTTTCATAAAAGTAAATAAAAAAATTTAAATTAACAAAGAAATTTTATTCAGATTAATGACTTCGGGATTCTTGATGCGATCCGGGAGAGAGTATGGAGGCGCTTTTGATGACGGCGATCAAACGCCGTCTTTTTTTTACTTGTATTCTACAGGTTTTCCGCTGAACCAGAGCCTTTCCAGATCGTAGAATTCCCTGGCTTCTTCAGTCATCAGGTGAATGACAATGCTTCCGCAGTCCAGGAGAACCCATTTTTCATCGTCTGTCTTCTTGTGTCTCCACTGAAGAACAAGCCCTTCTTCCTCTATGAGAGCATAAAGCTGGCTCAGAAGACCTCTGAGATGTCCGGAGCTGGTAACTGTGGTGATAATGAAATAATCTGTCCATCCGCTGATTTCAGCCACATCAATTGCAACGGTATTCTGCCCGTTGTGTTCATCAATAAAAAAAGCAAGTTTTTTTACAATATCTTCATTTACAGTATACGCCATCAAAATCCTTCCCTAAAATTAATATTATGTCCTTTTCCTTAATAACCAGTTCCTCGGTTGCCAGGAAAGGGGGATTATCATCGATAAAAACCATATTCTTGCATTTTATCATACTGGCCACCTTCTGTACAGATGCCAGATTGTTCCTGTGTCCTATGACATAGGTATGGGCATAATCGGATCTTACCGCATTTCTAACCGATTTTACATTATATCCCAGTTTTTTGTAATTACCCGAGGTTCTGCCGGCAAGTCCCCCAACCGTGGTTCCGTTGAGAATCTCCAGAGCCCCCGCCGCATCCTCATCCTCGAAGATTCCGGTATTGGCCAGAGACTCACGGGTCTGCTCAAGCCTTTTCCTCATTACCATTCCTTCGTAATACGGAAAGAAAATTACCTTTCCGTCCACCACGCGCCGGTCTCCCTGAACCTTGAGAAAAATCATCCTGTCGCTGTCGACCTTTCTCATTTCCCGGAGAAACGAAAGCAGGGATTCGCCGTTCATGTTGGTATCCAGATACTTCTGAAAAACAGGAAAAACGTTTTTTCCCGAAAGATAACTGCTCTGTTCAGAAAGGCTGTGAATCATGCTCTGGATAAGTTTGTGGTGGGAATAAGCCATTTCGTCGGCAGTGGAATTTCTGGAAGACATCTCCACATATTCCATAACCTTGTCTCCGTCCAGGACAACTCTCCCCTCCGGCAGGTACTGATAATCCATATCCTCCAGCAGCAGTTCCATACCTCCCAGCAGGTCGGCACATGCGGCCAGCTCCTTTATGTCAAAATCGAAATAGAAGGGAATTTCAATTCCGGTTTCCGCTTCTATCTTGCGCAGATACTGGTCCGGCCTGTCCTTGCGGTAAAGCACGTCTATCCTGTCCATCCTCTTGAGAGACTTGATAATGGAACCGTAATTGATCGGAATATCCATTACCGCAGACTTTCCCGTAACAGGGTTGAATATCAGGATATCGGAAAAAAGCAGTTCCTTGCCGTCTGTAACGTTTATAAGACAGGAGATTTCTTCTCCGCTGTTTACTTTTTTCTGGATATCATCCACTTTCAGCAGCATGACGATATAGACCGATGTGGCAATCAGCACGGCTACAATCACGAGAAGAAAAATATGGCTTCTGTTTATGATTCCGGATTTATTCCTCATGCTCCAGTTCCCTGAGAAGTTTAAGTGCTTCCGGGGCTATATACCTGCCCTCTTTCCTGAGATGTTCTATTGTTCCGTTAAGGACAATGGCCACCATGGCATCCAGGGACTGTCTTTCCAGCTTCCTGAGAAAAGCCGGTGTAATATGCCTGCGCTTGGGTTCTATGTAATCTGCAATAAACAGGATTTTTCCCAGAATGCTCATCCCTTCGTCCCCGGTGGTGTGTACCCTTATTGCATCCAGGATTTCCCGGTCCTCTATGCCGAATTTCTTTTCCAGTATGTATGCCCCGGCACGACCGTGAAGCAGCATTGGCTTTTCAAGGTAGATACCCTCAGGACGGATACCTGCCAGCACTGCTGTCTCAAGCTGCTTTTCATCGGAATATTCCCTGGCTATATCGTGAACCAGACCGGTAAAGTAAGCCTTGTCCCGGTCATAGGAAAACATTCCGGCAAGTTTCCTGCAGGTATTGGCGGTGGAAACCGAATGTTCGTAGCGTCCCGGAGACAGGGTTGACCTGAGATATCCGTCAATTTCGGAGAGGTATTGTTTATCTGTAAAATCGGTTTCTTTCAATCAGCTCCCTCACTTTTTCCGGAACCATGTTTTCTATGGAAAGCCCCTGTCTGACCCTTTCCCTGATTTCGGTGGAAGAAAGAGTATAGCGCTTGTTCATTATATAACGGTCCGGGTATTCGGATTCGTACATCTCCTCCATGTCCCGTCTGACAACTATCAGTTCCACCAGCTCCTTGAGCCTGTCCGGTTCCCGCCATGTATTGAAGGCCGGAAGCAGATCGTCTCCGATAATAAAGCCCGGTTTTCCCGTTATGTCATATTTGCCGAGAATATATCTTACGGTGTCTATGCTGTAGGTAACACCGCCTCTTCTGATATCACAATCCTCAACTATGCAGTCCGGAATTTCTTCCGCAGCGGCACGGAGCATCATAAGGCGGTCTTCCGGTGTAAGCTTTGTAAGATTTTCCTTGTGAGATGCAATGTTGGCAGGGACCAGAATAGCCCTTTCATAGCCCAGTTCCCTGAAAACTTCCCTGATTATGTACAGGTGTCCGTTATGAACCGGATTGAAACTGCCGCCGAAGATAAATGTTCTCATTATTCCTGAAGCACCAGTCCTGAGAAAATACTTCTGATCTGATCCATTCCTTCTCCTGAAAATACGGAGATCCCGTGGATTTCTTCCTGTGGATATTTTTCCCTGAGCTTTTCAAGTGCTTCGAGGCTTCCCTCGCTGTCCATCTTGGATGCGAACAGAACTCTCTTACGCTCTGCAAGTTCCGGGGAGAAGCTCCTGAGCTCGTTGAGAAGAATGTCAAAGGCTTCTTCGAAATCAGGCTGGGACACATCGATCAGAAAAACAAGTCCCCTTGTTCTGGCAATGTGCTTGAGAAAACGGAGTCCCAGACCGGCTCCTTCCGAAGCGCCTTCGATTATACCCGGGATGTCTGCAAGAACGATATCCTGATCGTCGATCTTGTATACACCCAGATTAGGTATCTTGGTTGTAAACGGATAGGCTCCCACTTTAGGATTGGCATTGGTAAGGCGTCCGAGCAGGGTGGATTTTCCCGCATTCGGGAATCCGACAAAACCGATGTCCGCAATGATATTGATTTCTTTGATGATTTTTCTGCTCTGTCCGGGAAGTCCGGGCTGACCAAATCTCGGGGTCTGCTGCCTTGATGTGGCAAAGTGCATGTTTCCAAGACCCCCTCTTCCCCCCTTGAGGAAAATCCAGTCAGATTCATCTTCCGCAAAATCGTGGAGCACTTCCTTGGTATCAAAATCCTTGATTACAGCTCCCGGAGGAAGAAGGATAACGGCATCCTCTCCGTCCTTGCCGTGCTTCTTGCGTCCTTCTCCCGGACATCCGGCACCGGCATTGATTATACGCTTGAACCTGAGGTAAGATAATGTCTTAAGATTTTTCTTAATTTTAAATACAACATCACCGCCCTTGCCGCCGTCTCCTCCGTCCGGGCCCCCTTTGGGTATATATTTTTCCCGTCTTAAAGAAACACAACCGGCTCCGCCTTTACCGGAGCCGACTTCAAGTGATGTTTCGTCTACAAAACCACGCACTGTTTTATATTATATAAAAAAATTATTCAGTTACGATACTGATATATCTTCTACCCTGTCTTGTGTAGAATACAACTTTTCCTGTTTCTTTAGCGAAAAGTGTGTGATC
>JAZNLX010000011.1:0-7643 GCA_045579325.1 Spirochaetia bacterium | reverse complement strand
AAAATTAATCAGTTATAATAAGCACTCCTGCGAATTCATCGTATTGATCGTTGCAGGTTGACCGGGAAAATTAATCAGTTATAATACGTCTTGGATAAATTCTTTATCAACAAAGAGTTAAAAAGTCCAAGGCGTATTTTTTTTGAAGAATTGCTAAAACAACAGCAATTCCTGTGATTCTTTTTTTTCAACTCTTTCCCCTGAAGAATAACTGATAATATTGCTGTATTGTTTATCTGTGATTGTAAGTATATCTACTTTTCCCATTTCCGGTAAATTGTGTTTTATAAGTTTATAATATTTTTCACAGGCATCCTTCCCTGAAAAAAGCTTGATATAAATTGAATACTGAACCATTGCAAAGCCGCTCTCCAGCAAAAAGTTCCTAAAATCAGTCGCTGCCTTTCTCTCTTTTTTCTCCACAACCGGCAGATCAAACAAAACCATCATCCACATAAGCTCATACCTGCTTAATTCATACGTCCTCTTCAACAGAACCATCCCATACTGGCAATTCAAGACAAGGATTTTTATCTTCCATTGCCTTTACATACGAATAAACCAAATAATGCATACTTTGAAAAAGAGGAGTATTACCCTGTTTGGTATGCATATTTATCCACAGAGTCTTTATCAGTTGTTTTTTGTTTTCCGGGGTTACCACCGACTCCCCCTCCTGCCATAACCTATATACAACCAAATCTACAACCGGTCTGTATATCTCAAAAAAATCATCTGCCAAACAGAACTGATTTAAATTGTTATCATGATTCACTCCCAAAGCAGGAATCAAACCGGCACAACAGATTGCCCGAGCCATGGAAGCACGCATAACAGCATATCCGTAATTCAGCAGGGCATTTATCCCTTCTCCGTCTTTATCCCGCCTGAATCCTTTATCAAAAAGAGCTGACCAATACATTTTTGCAGCATAGGCTTCCCGGTTATCAGAATCCCCGGATTTGACCGTAGCGGCAATTTTTTCCACCAAGTTGTTCTCTTTACCGCACAGTTTTAATACAAAAGCCTGATTTTTGATTTTTTGGATAACTATCTGCTGCCACACCCTTTTTTTAAACGGCTCGGAACAATTGATCTGATTTTTTATGTTCTTTGTATAAAGAGAATGATTTGCAACAGGAAAAACCATGCTGAGCGGAATATAATTTTTACCGCATATAACGGTTATACAGTTTCTTTCGGCAAGTGCATTGAGGATATTTTTGCTGATGCTGATACTCTGGGCTGTCAGCAGTAAGACAGATATATCATCCAACGGTACCTGCCCGATAATTTCAGAAGCCTGTTTTATTACGGCAAAACCCCGGCTTAGAGAAACATAGCGATTTTCTTCCGCAATCTCCAATATTCTGTTCAGCATACTATCTTATCGGCATACTGAACAAAATAATAATACTATTTTCTAAAAACCCTACCTATAGGGTTTACAGTAATTAAGCGTGCATCCTTTTCCCCAAAGAGTTTATTTACTGAAATATAATTTTGTCTCGATATCTCTTTCCAGCACTCCTCCGACATATCATCTGCCGTGGAAATTATCCAATCCTTACAGTCAGAAGATGAATATATTGGTCTATAATCAATCTTATTATTTGAAGCGGAATAACCCGCTATCCTTGCCTTATACCATTTTCCGCCGTCTGAAAATTCCACATAATCATTCTTATGAAGAATACCGATTTTTTTTGCTGCAGGATGCGGCTTGCATTCTTTCTTTGGCAGATTATTTTCATCGATTTCATCCCGGCGGAGATAAACAGCTTTAAAAGTTGATTTCTTCCCTTCCTTCCCGGCAGGAATTTCCCAGATAACGGCTGCAAAATAATCTTCTGTGCACAGATACCGCACAGTATCATCACAGTTTGTTATTTCTATTGGTGTCTGATCATTGTTTTTGCACCTGACTTTTTTTATTCCTGTTTCCCTGCTGAACAGCTCCATTCTCTTATCAAACTTAATTTCCTTGTGTTCTTCAGAAAATACCCTTATCTTTTCCCTGATTACAGGATCAATAACGGAATCTATATTTTTCTCATTTAACGAGGTAACATACGCCCTGGAAACATAATATTCCTTATAGACACATATAACAGGATAAATGTCCTTTAATTCTTTTATTGTTTTCTTGATGTCGCCTGTTTTTTCAAAAGTACTTCTGAACTCCGCACGCACTCTGTCGTTTCTGATTGAATCTATATCAGCTTCAGTTTTTATTTCTGAAATTGCAACCTGTTCCGGGCATTTTATTTTTCCAAGCAGGGTTTCTTTGGAAAGCTTTCCCTGTGCTCCGTGATCAGGCTTATAACTGACTATAATCTGTTTTGTTTTTTCTATCAGGTCAAACTTTAATATCGGCAGTTCCGGACAATTTATACTGTTCTTTTTATGCTGTCTGTTTTTATTTGAAATTTCCTGAACCAGACTTCTGTCAATCAGTGCAATTACCGCGGCATCAAGAGCATGATGACGGTGATCGTATCTGTTCTTCTTATAATTTCCTATCTGCTCATCCTTAAGACTGAAATGCGCTATTTCTTCCTTGTTTATTTTCCTCTTTAGAATATTATCAATTTCCCACTTATCCCTAAGAAGCTTTGTCATACCCCCGGAAACAGCCCATACATTCGTATCTTTGCTGTTAATTATGGCTTTAAGATAACGCAGTGCCATTCTGGAGAGATAAGCATTATCGGTAAGCTGCCGAGCTATAAATCCGGAATCTTTTTCAAAGGTTTCCATGGCCTTTTCCGAAAAGAGCCTCTTTTTCTGAGGATCTTTCAACAGGGAAGATCTTTCAAGAATTGCACTCCAGTTAAATCCGGCCGGACTATTTCCAAAGGCTTCAAACGGAGACCTGTCCCCCTTGAACTGATTGCATTTTACATGTGCTACAGTTTTATTATGCTCAGAATCCCAAAGTGTTCTCCCGAATGGAAGAATATGCTCAATCTGGATATTATCGCTGAAAATATCTGCGCCGGAGATTTGCTTTCCGCAGTATATACACCCTCTTTCAGCTGCATTTGAAGGATTCAATTCTTCCCATAACTTATATTTAAGTCTGTCTGTTCTGTTTGGAAAAAGAATACTGCTGTTGGCATCTTTAATTTTGGTATTCAATCTTTCATTTTCTTTTTGATTTGCCTTAATTTGTTTCTGAATGGCTATTTTTGCTTCCCGGCTGTTTTTCAGATCACGACTTACCTCAATTACTATCTGTTCCGGTTTACCGTATTCCTTAACAAGTGCATTTACAACGGTTTTTGTCTGATTCAGAGCCACATGAACTGTAGGATTACTGATCTTACCATACTTTTCTTCCACATTTTTCGGTTCTGATCTGATTCCCATGGTAGAACCCACCAGAACTTCTCCGTAATATGGCAAATAATCAAATTTTTCCACCGCCTGCTCCGCATACTTATACCCCAGGTTTTCTATTGCCACATGAATCTGACACTTTTCCTTTTGGATTTCTGCAACCACCTGCTCTGTAAATTCCCGACAGAAGCTTGTAGTTCCGGCTGCGAACTGTGTTTTCTTTACAATGTATTCATTCTGTTCATCTGTTAGGTTGTATTTTTTCAACATTTCCAAGACTTCAGAATCTTCCTCTGCGGTAATCAAATTTTCTATAATATCATCCTGTTCCTGAAGGCTGAAAGAATCCCACATCTTTCCGAATCTGTTTTTGCTTCTCATCTTTACTGATGTGGAATTTCCCTGAAGATGATCCCGGACATCGGATTCAAGATTAAAAACAATATCGTCCCTCAGATCAAGTTTCTTTTTCATGTCTGCAAAAGTTACTTTGTCTTTGGAATTCAAGAGAGTTATCAATTTTTCCTGCCATTCAGGCAATAACTGCTTTATTTTGCCGCTTTCAGTAATAGTCAGGTTATATACATCCTGCAGAATTCTTATCTGCTGGGCACAAGGCATGGCTTTAAAGGTCCTTTCCTTTTCTGGCATATACTGACATTTGCCTCTTTCCTGAGGTCTCAAAGGCCTCTGAAAGAAGATTGAATCAAAAATCAAATCCCACTCAATATCCGGATAAAATTCTTCTTGTTTCTGCCTTATCAGATTAAATTCATCAATATAAAGTTGTCTTGTTGGATAAAATTCCATTCTATCCGGAGCAAACCTTAATCCTCCGTTTTCTCTCTGTTTTTTCCAGAGAAATTCTCCCAATGTCCTATATCCTGATTCTTTAATGGCTTTTGCCAGATTATTACATTTATCTGTTTGTGAAAGCTTTGAGGATTTTGAATTTTCTTTCTCCTCTTCCTGAGAACCGTCTTTCCTGTTGCTTTTAAAACCTCTGCGAACAGAAAGATTAAACAGAACACGTCCAAGTTCAAAAGGCTCAAGCTTATCATCAAGTGCCTTAATACGAAGTTCGTAAGGATTCAATAATTTTAATTTCTGATTTTCTTCTTTTACAGATGGAAATAATCCCTGAGATTGTAGAAGCCTGAAGGTTGCCTTTCTCCTGGATTTACGTCTTCTGATTATTCTCCGTTGTCCTCGTGCTGTTCTTCTTGCCACAGCTAAAGGTTCCTTTGTTTGTGGATCTCTGCCATCCGAAAAGATACGGACACCCAGATTTTCCAGATCGACAATTTCGTTTTCTTCATTCAGAGAATAAACACTCCATCCTATGGAGTTTGTTCCCAAATCAAGTCCTAATCTATACCTCATTGATATCTCCTGCTGATATTATATCATGCCTTTTGAAAACTCGTAACAAATTAATTGACAAATTAAAATATTAATAATATTATTTACTTACTGATTAATTTTCTCGATCAACCTGCTAACAAGGAGTCTTTAGACTCCGCAAAATGCTTTTACATTTTATAAAATGTAAACAGATAACATGAAGAAAGGAAGCTACGGCTTCCTTTTTGTTTTTTCACATTGGAACAATCAAAAAATCATATCCGGGACTACCTGCCCCGGACAGACAGATCAATCCTTCTTTACGACTTCGGCCATACTTGTTATAAATCCGGCCATGTTCTGGATATCGGACGGAACTATGATCTTGGTGGCTTTTCCGTCGGCGGCTTTTTCAAACGCCTCCAGGCCGCGGAGCCTGATTACGGCTTCATCAGGCATGGCTTCCTTGATCATCCTGATACCTTCTGCCTTTGCCTGCTGCACCTCGAGAATGGCCTGTGCCTCTCCCCGTGCCTTCTGGATTGCGGCTTCCTTTTCTGCCTCGGCCTGAAGTATCATGGCCTGCTTCTGCCCTTCTGCCACCAGGATGGCACTCTGCTTCTGCCCTTCTGCAAAGAGAATCTGCTCACGGCGCTCTCTTTCTGCCTTCATCTGCTTCTCCATGGCATCCTTGATTGCCTGAGGAGGCATGATATTCTTTACTTCCACCCTGTTTACCTTGATGCCCCACGGATCTGTGGCTTCATCCAGGATGCTTCTCATCTTGGTATTGATTATGTCACGGCTGGTGAGGGTCTGGTCCAGCTCAAGCTCGCCGATGATGTTTCTGAGGGTGGTGGCCGAAAGATTTTCCAATGCGCTTATCGGCTGCTCCACACCGTATGTAAAAAGCTTGGGATCGGTAATCTGGAAATAGACCACGGTGTCGATCATCATGGTTACGTTATCCCTGGTAATTACCGGCTGCGGAGGGAAATCGAGAACCCGCTCCTTGAGAGATACTGTCCTTACTATCCTGTCGATAAACGGAATCTTGACATGGATTCCCACATTCCAGGTGCAGCTGTAGGTTCCAAGTCTCTCTATTACTGAAGCATAGGACTGGGGAATGATTCTGATATTGGCAACAAGCAGTAATACCAGCATAAAAATAAGTATGATATTTGTCAAAAACATATTTTACTCCTTATTTTTTTTGACTGTAAGTGTGTTTCCTTTGATATTGATGACGGTACATACCGTACCCTTTGATATTTCGCCACCGTCATGGGAGAAGGCACTCCATTCCACCCCGTTGGCGGCCTTGGCTGTTCCCTTGGAAAAACGGCTTATATCCGAAGTGACCATGACTTCCTGCCCTATCAAGGCATCCGCATTGGTCTTTACCTTTCCCATATTCAGCTTTTTTACCGCCAGCGGCCTGGTAAAGATTATCAGCAGAGCCGAAAAAACAAAGAACAGAAGAATCTGCCACCTGAGCGGAATGCCCGCAAGCGAAATAAAGATCATGGCCAGGGCGCTGACTGCACACCATATCGTTACCAAAGCCGATGTGGCGGCCTCAATCAGCAGCATCAGGATCAATACCCCAAGCCAGAACCAGTAAAGATGTGAAACCAAGAATCCATATACTTCCGCCATTTTCACCTCCGGTTAAATTATACAATACTTTCCTAGAAATACAGACTGATAATTCATAAAAATTCCCCTTTTTTTATAAAAATAGCATACAGGGTGTGTCAAATAATGCTACATGTTGATTTTTTTATTGAATTGTATTCTCTTTTTTGCTAATTTAAATTAGGAGTTAAAATGAACCTTATCAAAGATAAACTTGAAAAAATCGAAAAAGAGTTTACCGAACAGGTCAAGACTGCTTTCGGCTCAAATCTTCATTCTGCCTACATTTACGGCAGCATTCTTACAGACAGCTTCAATCCGGCCACATCAGACGTGAACGTATTGGTAATTCCTTACGATGCGGAACCCGACAGAATCATTGTTCTCGGCAAATACAGTGCCAAGCTCATCAGACTTCTGAACATAAATCCTACAATCATGAGCTATGATGAATTCCTTGCTTCTGCCGATATCTTCCCGATGGAATATTACGATATCAAGGATTTTCACAAGACCCTTACCGGTGAAGACATAACAGAAAAGCTGGTTATCTCGGACAGGAATCTCCGTCTTCAGGTAGAAGACAGACTCAGAGGATGCATCAGTTCCCTCAGGCAGGTTCTTATCCTTTCAGAAAGCAATCCGAGACTCATTGCCAACGGAATCAGAAACACCCACAGCTTCTACAATGCTGTTTTCCGCGGAATACTCAGACTCAAGAAACATCCTGACATTTCCTACGACTACCTGAAAAACCTCAACGCGGTTGCAGGCTACATTGATTTCAACCCGAAACCTTTCAAGGATGTCATGAGAATTTTCAAGGAGACACCGGTTGAGGAGCTTACCATCGACCTGGTGACACAGCTTGCGGTAATTGCGGCCAATATCGACAAAATGGTAGTTTCAGAATGAAAAGAATAACAGCATTTCTTATCTTTATTCTGGCAGCATCCTTTTCCTTTGCAGCTGACATACCTGCGCACAAGGGATGGGTCAACGATTATGCCGGGGTTATCTCCGAAAAGAACATAAAAACCATCAACGAGGTAGCTCAGGACCTGAAGGACAAGACAGGAGCTGAAGTTGCGGTTCTTACTGTCAGATCCATGGCCCCATACACATCCATCGAGGAATTCTCCATGGCAGTGGCCGAAAAATGGAAGGTGGGAGAGAAGGGAAAGGATAACGGTGCCATCATTGTCCTTGCCATGGACGAAAGGGAAATCAGGATAGAAGTGGGCTACGGGCTTGAGGAACTGATAACCGACGGCACTACGGGAGAAATCATCGACAAGCAGATTATCCCATATTTC
>JAZNLX010000010.1:0-9225 GCA_045579325.1 Spirochaetia bacterium | reverse complement strand
CTAAGACCGCTTGGCCTCCGACTTATTCTGTCAATTTCGCTTTCGGAAAGTCCGGATGAGGATTCAATCTTGATTGTCTGTTCCTTTCCTGTTGCAAGGTCCTTTGCAGATACATGAACAATACCGTTTGCATCGATATCGAAAGTTACTTCGATCTGAGGAATTCCTCTTGGTGCGGCTGGGATACCCACAAGGTCAAACTTGCCGAGGGTCTTGTTGTTTGCAGCCATTTCTCTTTCACCCTGAAGAACATGGATGGAAACTGCTGTCTGTCCGTCTGCGGCTGTGGAGAAAATCTGGCTCTTTCTTGTAGGAATTGTTGTGTTCCTTTCGATAAGCTTTGTGAAAACTCCGCCCAAGGTCTCGATACCGAGGGAAAGCGGTGTAACGTCGAGAAGAAGAATATCCTTTACATCTCCGCCGAGGATACCGCCCTGGATTGCAGCACCCATTGCCACAACTTCGTCCGGGTTAACACTTCTGTTAGGCTCCTTGCCGAAAATCTGCTTAACCATTGCCTGTACGGCAGGAATTCTTGAAGAACCACCCACAAGGATTACCTCGTCGATTTCGGATGCTGAAAGACCTGCATCCCTGAGTGCCTTGATACATGGCTCCTTTGTGCTGTTGATAAGGTGTTCCACCATACCTTCGAACTTGGCTCTTGTAAGTGACATCTGAAGATGCTTAGGACCTGTTGCGTCGGCTGTGATGAACGGAAGGTTGATTTCTGTTGACTGAGCGCTTGAAAGCTCGATCTTTGCCTTTTCTGCAGCTTCCTTGAGTCTCTGGAGAGCCATCTTGTCCTTGGAAAGGTCGATTCCTGTGTCCCCTTTGAATGTGTCGATCATCCAGCGGATGATTTCCTGGTCAAAGTTGTCTCCTCCCAGGTGTGTGTCTCCGTTTGTTGACTTAACCTCGAATACACCGTCGCCCAGTTCAAGGATGGAAATATCGAATGTACCTCCGCCAAGGTCATATACTGCGATCTTTTCTTCTACTTTATCTTTTCCGAAACCGTAAGCAAGAGATGCTGCTGTAGGTTCGTTTACGATTCTCTTTACTTCGAGACCGGCAATTTTTCCGGCATCCTTTGTAGCCTGTCTCTGGGCAACGTTGAAGTATGCAGGAACTGTGATTACTGCTTCTGTTACTGTTTCACCCAGATAATCTTCTGCTGTCTTCTTCATTTTCTGAAGAACTGCTGCAGAAATTTCAGGTGCGGAATACTGCTTTCCTCTGATGTTCACCCTGATGTCCTGTCCGGGACCTGCTTCCATCTTGTAAGGCATGAGAGCCGCATCTGCCTGCATTTCACTGAATCTGCATCCGATGAATCTCTTGATTGAATATACTGTATTTTCAGGGTTTGTAACCATCTGGTTCTTTGCAGGCTGTCCCACAAGTCTTTCACCCTTGTCTGTAAATGCAACAATAGAAGGTGTTGTTCTCTGTCCTTCTGAATTGGAGATAACGATAGGTTCTCCCCCTTCCATTACTGAAACACATGAGTTTGTTGTTCCAAGGTCAATTCCAATTACTCTTCCCATTTTATTCCTTCCTCTTTTTTAAGATAAAATTATTCGTTTTCTTTTTTAGCAGGCATGCTAACCTTAACTTTGGCATGTCTGATGATTCTGTCATTGAGGATATATCCGTTCTGGTAAACCTCTGTGACTGTTGATTCGCTTACGTCAGGCGATTCAGCCATCATAAGTGCTTCATGTTTTTCCGGATCAAAGGCTTCGTTCAGCGGAACGAATTTCTTCAGTCCCCATTTCTTTTCCAGGAGTGAAAGCATCTGCTTCTCGATCATTCCGATACCGTTGAGGATTGTTTCCACATCCTTTGTATCCTTTGATGATGCTCCGGCACGTTCAAAATCGTCGAGTATACCCACGAGATCACTGAGCAGAGAAGTGTTGGCAAATTTTACAGCCTCCTCCTTGTCTCTGAGAATTCTTTTCCTGAAATTCTCAAAATCAGCATATTTCCTGATATACTGATCCTTCATCTCGCTGATTTCTGCCTCCAGCTTGCCGATTTTCTCTTTAAGTGAAGACACGTCTTCTTCCGGAGTCTGAGCAGATCTGATTTCTTCGTCCTGATTTTCAGTACCCTGTTTCACAATAAGTCCTTAATATTAGTGTTGTTCTTTTACTAAAATATAATAATTTGAATGTAAAAAAGTCAATGTATGAATAAATTTTTTTGATTATCATGCAAGGAAAGATCTGACAAAGGAAATTTCCGATTCGCTGACACCAAGTTTTTCGCTGATTTTCTCATCGTCCCAGCCCATTTCTATGAGCTGTTTTATGTTGCGGCTGTTGTCTGAAGCAGTGGTTTCCGCGGAATGGGATGGAGAGTTGCTGCCTGTAAGACCTCCCAGCAGGGATATGAGTTCCTCGGCCTTCTTTATCTGACCGAGCATCCTGGTTTCGGTACCTGCAATCCATTCCATGCGCCTGTTTATCTCATCAAGCTGCTTTGTTATAGCCGGAGTAAGCTCCCTGAGAGTATCGAGGGTTCTGGTACTTTCTTCCATGCTCTCTTTTTCATTTTCGATCTTTTCGCTGAGTGTACCCAGCTTGTCCCGGTATTCGCCGCTGAATTTTTCATAGCTGCCCCTGATTTCCGAAACAAATTCATCAGAGAATACGGAAATTCTTCCGGCAAGCTCTTCCGATGCACTCTGCCTGAGAGATTCCACTTCCCCCTTTACCGTACCGATTACAGATTCAAGCTCATTGCTTTCGGCCAGAAGCTTTTCCACGGAGGCAAGCTTTTCAGCCACCTCATTCTGATATCCGGCAATATTCTGTTCAATGCTTTCTTTGGCTTTTTCAATACGGGCAGTGCTTTCGCTGCGGATTCCGGCAAGCACCTCTTCCTCAGCATTCCGGCTCTGTTCCCCCAGAAGATTCAGGCGACCCAGATATTCATCCGCAAACTGCTTTATTTCATTTCTGGTTCTCTCTGCCATTTCCCCGGTTTCGTTCTTAAGTGCCTCGTGATGCTTTTCGGCATCATCAAGCTCTCCTTTTATGGAATTAAGCTTCAGCTGAACATTGTTGAGAACCGAAATACCCAAGGCATCCACGGCTGACTTGTTGCTCTCTTTAAGCTCGTCCAGAATAAGGACCCTTTCTTCCCGCACCTTTTCCAGCTCTGTCCTGAGCTGTTCCACTATGAGCCCCTTCTTTTCCAGAATATCCAGATTGGCGTCGGCGTTTCTTGTGGCATCGGCCACGGAATTGATTGCATTACGGCAGGCCTTGACCTCTTCCGACCAGCCGTGGAATTTTTCATATATTCCCTGAAGAGTTTCTTCTTCGGCCTTGATACGGAGCAGCTGGTCGTTGATCTTCCGTTCCATGACCCCGATACTCTGGTCAATTTCCTTTATGGCTCTTGAGGTCTGCTTCTTTATGTTGCGGAAATTACGGTTTGCGTTGTCTGTTACCCTGAATACCAGCAGGAGCACCAGGACAATACCGATAGTCATGATATTGCCGATCCAAATGTTTGCGTTACCTGCCAAATCCAAGAACATATCTCCGTAAATCGTTATAATCTGAGAAGGTTATATCTGCAATGCTGCCCGGAACTTCCTTTCCGGAAAAATGGGCTGCAAGCATTCCGGCCCCTTTTGAACCTATTATATCATATTTATAGTTATTTCCAACATAAATTATATTTTCGGGAGATATTCCCAGTTCTTCGGCCATCATGAGAAAAGGCTCGCTGTCCGGCTTCAGGCTTCCTGCTTCATCGGCTGAGAGAGCTGCATCCCAGAAACGGTCCAGCCCCAGATACGAAAGCTTGTTCCGGATGGGAAAATCGGAAATGACACCGAGTTTCAACCCTGCATTCCTGAATTCCTCCAGCATAGGCTCTATGCAGGGAAAGGGTTTTACATCCCTGAACATGGACATGTACTGCCCGTATATATATTCCTCTATAAGATATTCTGCCTTTTCCGCAGGGATACGGAGATAACCGGCTGCCAGTGACACCTGGGCCAGATGAAGATCCTCCACCCCGCCGAACTGCCTTACATCTTTTCTGAGCTGATTGAAAGCCAGGCTGATAAGGGGATGGGAAAAGAAAAAACGGACTGAGCGTGCAATCATGCAGCTGTTGGGATAAAGTGTCCCGTCCACGTCAAAAACTACGGCCTTAATTTTTCTTTCCTTTTCCATATTATATATTTATAACAAAAGTTAAGTATTTGCAAGAAAAAAAAGGCTTCCTTTTCAGGAAGCCTCTGCATTTTTAAGCAATATGCCTTATTTTGCAAGAGAAAGGAGAATACCGGCTGCAACTGCTGATCCGATTACACCCGCTACGTTTGGTCCCATAGCGTTCATAAGGAGGAAGTTGCTAGGATCGGCTTTCTGACCCTCTTTCTGTACAACTCTGGCTGCCATAGGTACGGCAGAAACACCGGCTGCACCGATCATTGGGTTAACCTTACCCTTTGTGACAATCTTAAGAACCTGTCCGAAAAGAACACCGCCTGCTGTACCCATACAGAATGCAACAAGACCCATACAGATGATCATGATTGTCTGGATAGTGAGGAAGTGCTCTGCTGACATCTTTGAACCTACCGCGAGACCGAGGAAGATTGTTACGATGTTCATGAGTTCGTTTCCGGCTGTCTTTGTAAGTCTTTCTGTAACACCGCATTCCTTGAAGAGGTTACCGAGCATGAGCATACCGAGGAGGGCAGCTGAATCCGGAACCAGGAGAGAGGCTACGATACATACGATGATAGGGAAAAGAATCCTTGTTGTCTTTGAAGCTTCCTTAACTTCTGACATCTTTATCTTTCTGTCCTTTTCAGATGTAAGAGCTCTGATGATAGGAGGCTGGATAAACGGTACGAGAGCCATGTAAGAGTAGGCTGCTACCGCAATAGGTCCCAGCAGATGAGGTGCCAGCTTTGATGTTACGAAGATAGCTGTAGGTCCGTCCGCACCACCGATAATACCGATGGAAGCAGCTTCGCAGAATGTGAATCCGAGAGCCTTTGCACCGATAAGTGTAGCGAAGATACCGAGCTGAGCCGCAGCACCGAGAAGGAATGTAATAGGGTTTGCAAGGAGCGGACCGAAGTCTGTCATCGCACCGATTCCCAGGAAGATGATTGGTGGGAAAAGACCCTTTTCTACACCGAAGTAGAAATACTTGAGAAGTCCGCCCTCATCCATAAGTCCTGTGATAGGAAGGTTTACAAGAATACAACCGAATCCGATCGGAACCAGGAGGAGTGGTTCAAACCCACGTACAATACCGAGATACAGAAGAAGACATCCTACACCGATCATTACAAGGTACTGCCATGTGAGGTTAGTAAAACCTGTGCTGGAGAAGATGGACTGAATTAAATCTAAAATTTCCATGCTTTACCCCTTATGCCAATTTAACGATGGCCTGGCCTTTCTGTACGCTTGCTCCCGCTGCAAGACAAACTTCAGCAACTGTTCCGTCACATGGAGCGAATACTTCCATGTCCATTTTCATTGCTTCCATGATAACTACAACCTGTCCGTTCTTAACTGCGTCGCCTACTTTAACCTTTACATCTTTTACTGTTCCAGGCATTGGAGCTGCTACGTCCTTAGCGCCGGCTGCTGCTACAGGTGCAGGAGCTGCTGCTACCGGTGCTGCTGCTACAGGAGCTACAGGTGCTCTTCTAGGAGCTGCCTTCTTTGCACCGCCGAGGATCTTTACAGTGTATGTCTTACCATCTTTTGTAAGTGTAAGGTTGTCTCCGTCTCTTTCAACGTCAACCTTGTACTTATTTCCCTCAAATTCAAAATTAATCTCTTTTTTCATCTGTTAACTCCAGAAAATCTTTTTGTTACTCTTGGAGCAGAAGCCCAAGAGTCGTATTTCAAGTTCTCACTTGGTGTCCATGCAAGAGCTGATACAGGCTCTTCATCCTCTTCAATGTAAGCGGCAACTGCAGCAATGATCCAATCATTGTTTTCAGCTGCTTTTTCGGCAGGTGCTGCTGCAGGTGCAGGAGCCGGAGCTTTCTTTGCGTTGTCGATTTTTCCGAGAACAACCATTACAACAGCAAGGAATGCCAGGAAGAAGAAAACCAGAGGAACACCGATAAGTGTAGAAATCAATACATAACTCATTGTGTCGATATTCATTTTTCACCCCGGCATCAGAGAGGAATGTTACCATGCTTCTTAGCTGGTCTGTCTTCTCTTTTTGTAATGTGCATTTCAACAGATCTGATGAGCTCTGTTCTTGCGTACTTAGGATCGATAACATCGTCAACATATCCGTAACCGGCAGCTACGAATGGGTTCATAACTTCTGCTTCGAATTCTGCAATCTTTTCTGCTCTCTTTGCAGCTGGGTCTTCAGCAGCCTTGATTTCCTTTCTGAAGATGATGTTTGCAGCACCTGCAGCTCCCATTACAGCGATCTGTGATGTAGGGAATGCGATAGTTCTGTCATATCCGAGCTGTTTTGCAGACATTGCGATGAATGCTCCGCCGTAGGACTTTCTTACGATGAGTGCTACTTTTGGAACTGTTGCTTCAGCAATAGCGTAAAGGATCTTTGCACCGTGTCTGATGATTCCGCCGTGTTCCTGTTCAACGCCTGGGAGGAAGCCCGGTACGTCTACGAGAGAAATGATAGGAATGTTGAATGCATCACAGAATCTGATGAATCTTGCACCCTTGTCGGATGAGTTGATGTCGAGAGAAGCTGCGAAGAACTTAGGGTTGTTTGCGAAGATACCTACTGTTCTACCGTTGAGCTTTGCGAAACCTACTACTACGTTCTTGGCGAAATCAGCCTGTACTTCGAGGAAGCTGTCTGTATCGAAGATTGAGTAGATGAATTCCTTCATGTCATAGCCCTGGTTGATGTTGTCAGGGAGAATGTCCATGAGTTCAGGAGTTTCTCTGTCAACAGGGTCTGTGCAAGGTGCTACAGGAGCCGGTTCCATGTTGTTTGCAGGGATGTAGCTGAGGAGCTTTCTTACACCTTCGATACAAGCCTCTTCTGTAGGGTATCTGAAGTGTGCAACACCGCTTGTTCCGCAGTGAGCCTGTGCTCCGCCGAGAGCTTCCTGAGAAATGTCTTCACCTGTTACTGTTCTGATAACTTCAGGTCCTGTGATATACATGTTACTGATACCGTCAACCATGAAGATGAAGTCTGTGATTGCAGGGGAATATACCGCACCGCCTGCGCAAGGTCCGAGAATTACGGAAATCTGAGGAATAACACCGGAAGAAATTGTGTTGTTTCTGAAAAGTTTTGCATATCCGCCGAGTGAAAGGATACCTTCCTGGATTCTTGCTCCGCCGGAGTCATTTACCTGAATGAAAGGTGTTCCGTTCTTGAGTGCAAGAGCCTGAGCATTTGCAATTCTTTCAGCATGCATCTCTCCGAGAGATCCGCCGAGTACTGTGAAGTCCTGTGAGGAAACGAAAACCTGCTTTCCGTCTACCTTACCGCAACCTGTAACAACACCGTCTCCAAGGAATTTCTGCTTGTCGAGTCCGAACTTGTCAGCACGACCTGTCATGTAAGTTCCGTCTTCGATGAAAGATCCTTCGTCAAACATGAGATTGATTCTTTCTCTTGCTGTGAGCTTTCCTTTTTCGTGCTGTGCAGCTACTCTGGCTTCTCCGCCTCCTGCAAGCATCTTGGAGCGCATTTCCTTAAATTTCTGTAACGCTTCTTTGTTACCCAACTTAATCCTCCTAATTCGGTTTTTATATAGCAATAAAAAATACTTTTTAAGCTAAATTAGATTATTATTTTATATATCATATTTAATTTATTTAAACTATAAAGCAATCTGCATTAAACAATCAATTATGCATAATTTTTCTCATTAGATTGATAACTAAGAGTTATTGGTCCTGAAGTTTTCTATGAGTTTCCTGCTGATGCTTACCCGGGGCGGAATGTTCGGAAGCTCATCTGCCCTGAACCATCCGGCCTTATCCAGTTCCTCTCCGTCCGGCACCACCTCTCCCGATTCATATTCTGCAGTATAACCCAGCATGAGGGAATTTGGGAAAGGCCAGCTCTGGCTGCCGAAATACCGGATATTTTTCACAGTTATCCCGACCTCCTCCATAAGCTCGCGGCGTATGGTATCCTCGGCACTTTCGCCGCTCTCCACGAAACCGGCAAGCACGCTGTATCTTTCGGGAACATGGTTGTACCTGAGATTGTGGGCAAGGAGAATCCTGTCCCCTTTGGTTACCGCCACGATGACAGCCGGGGAAATGACCGGATAATCGATCCTGCCGCAGGATGTGCAGATCTTGGCCCTTTCGGTTTCGGAATCCTTCATGGGGCTTCCGCAGGAAGGACAGAATTTCCAGCTCTCTGTCCAGCGGCTTATATGCAGGGCGCGGCAGGCAAGGGCAAACCATTCATCCCCGATATATTCATAGAGTTCCCTGGGAGAAGCATAGGTAAAACTTGCCACACCGCAGCAGTTGTAGTAAACCTCCTCCGATTCGAAGACCTGTGCGGCGAAGACATTCTTGCCGTCCAGCTTTCCGATGTAGACCGGATTGCCCGTCTTGAGCCCCAGCTCCGAAGGGGCCCTCAGAACCGGAAACCGGATATCCTTTTCCCGGCCGAAATAAAGTACGTTTTCTTTCTTGAACAGAAACCAGTATCCCCTTTCTTCAGGATTCAGGCAGTGCAGTCCAGGCTCGAATTTCATAATGCCCCCCGTTTTTCTATTCTTACAAAATTCCGCTCATCCTCAAGAAACGGAACTTCGGCACCGATGACAGCCGCATATTTCCGTATCTCTTCAGGAAGCATGGCAATTTCCTTTTCGGCTTCGGTTCTCTTTCCCTTGAATGCGAAGAGGGAGCCTCCAGATGCCGCCAGGTTGTAAAGAGTCGGAAAATACTCGTGGAATTTGCCCAAGGCCCGGAAGAAAACTATGTCGTATTTCTCCTTCACCAGACCGACATCCCGGCTTATGACTTCCACATTGGGTGCGTTTATCATGACTGCGGTATTGGCCAGGAAGGCACTCTTGCGCCCCGATCTTTCTATAAGCGAGAACTTCCTGTCGGGAAAGACTATGGCCATTACCATACCGGGAAAACCCCCTCCGCTTCCCACGTCGCAGGCAGATGCAAAATTCATTTTCCTGACATGCGGCACGGCAGAAAGGGAATCGAGGAAATGCTTTACCGTAAGTTC
>JAZNLX010000009.1:0-4837 GCA_045579325.1 Spirochaetia bacterium | reverse complement strand
AACTCAAACTTGATGTCCCAGAGGTCAAGGCCGATTGTCTTCAGGTCATCAGCAACGATTTTTGTGATTGCAAGAGTCTGTGCCTTGAGACTTTCGAACATTTCAGGAGTCATTACCTTCAGAGCCACAAGTCCTTCACCTGTAACAAGCGGATCTCCCTTTTCATCGTTCTTGAAAGTACACTCAACATAGCCCCCTTCGAGAACTGTTCCGTTTTTGATATATTCACCATATCTTCTGATAAAGCTTCCTGTAGCCACAAGTCTGCAGATAACTTCAAGTCCTAAGCCACCCTGTGCTTTTCCGAAGCATTCTGCAGGAAGTACTTCCATTGTTGCTTCTTCTACATTCGCACTTACATAATGTGTCTTGATACCTGCTTTCTTGAGCATCTCGAAATAATAAACAGATGTTTCAAGGTTAGCTCTTCCGATACCGTCAATAGTAAGTCCTACTGTGTTTTCGCCCGGATCAAAAACTCCGTCCTTTCCTGTACAGTCATCCTTGAATTTAAGCAGTACATTGCCGTTTTCAAGTGCATATACATCTTTAGTCTTGCCCTGATAAAGCTTTTTCATATCAACATTCCTTTTTTTTTAACTGAAATTAAAAATTCTGTTTTATTTTACCATATTTCCTTTTTATTTGTATATATTTTCAGGGAAAAAATTGCATAAAACTGAAGGGAAGGGGAAAATAAAAAAGGCTGCATTGTTTGCAGCCTTGATACTCCCCCGGACAGACTCGAACTGCCGACCTAGTGGTTAACAGCCACCCGCTCTACCGGCTGAGCTACAGGGGAATGTACTGTTAATATATTCAAAACGATGATTTGTGTCAACTTGTTTTTTGAAAAATATTGAGTTATTATTAAGAAAGAGGTAAATGATGAGAAAAACAAAAATCATCTGTACACTGGGTCCCTCCAGTGACAGGGAAAATGTACTTGAAAATATGTTTCTTAACGGAATGAACTGTGCCAGATTCAACTTTTCCCACGGTACCCATCCGGAACACAAGGTCAGGATAGAGAGACTCCGTTCCCTCTGCCGTGCCCATAACGTAAATATCCCCCTTCTTCTCGACACTAAAGGGCCTGAAATCAGATTAGGTATTTTTGAAAACGGTGCCGAAACCCTTTCGGAGGGGCAGAAGTTCACCCTTACTCCCAAAGATATTCCGGGAACTGCGGAAATTTCCTCTGTCTCATACAAGGAACTTGCGGAACATGTAAAGGTGGGAGATGTAATTCTTATAGATGACGGAAAAATTTCTGTTTCCGTGGAAGCTGTGGAGGGGGGAGATGTAATCTGTACCGTAACCGCCGGCGGAAAGGTAAGCAACAGGAAAAGCCTTAATATTCCGGGAGTGGCCATTCCGGTTCCTTATCTCAGGGATGCGGATAAAAGCGATATCCTTTTCGGTATAAAGGAAGATTTTGACTTCATTGCAGCTTCTTTTGTCAGGAGTGCCGAAGATGTGTGCCGGCTCAGGACATTTCTTAAGGAGAACGGCGGCGAAAGCATCCAGATCATTTCCAAGATAGAAAACAGGCAGGGACTTGATAATCTTGACGAAATCATTGAGGCCAGCGACGGAATCATGGTTGCCAGAGGAGATCTCGGAGTGGAGATTCCTTTCAGATACCTTCCTGCAATACAGAAGGAAATAATCGAAAAGTGCAATGCCAAAGGAAAATATGTGGTTACAGCCACCCAGATGCTGGAATCCATGACCCACAGCCTCAGACCTACCAGAGCAGAGGTTTCCGATGTGGCAAATGCCATCTATGACGGAACCACCGCCATCATGCTTTCAGGAGAATCTGCATCGGGAGATTATCCGGCCGAAACTGTAAAAACCATGAGCGAAATTGCCGAGGCTGCCGAAAAATCCATCAACTACACAGAGCTTTTCGGAAAAGCCAAAGTCTGCTATATCAGGGACTTTACCTATGCCATTGGACATGCTGCCTGCGATCTGGCCTATTCCCTTGATGCCAAGGCACTTATAGTTGTTACCAGAAGCGGCCGTTCTGCCCGTAATATTGCAGCCAACAAGCCTAACTGTCCCGTAATTGCCGTTACTCTCGATCCAAAGGGATGCAGACAGCTTAATTTTGTATGGAATGTTGTTTCTGTTCCTGCAGCAGAACTGAAATCAGGAGAGGATATCTTTGATTACGGTGTTAAAAAGGCGCTGGAGACAGGTATAATCAAAAAGGGTGATCTGGTGGCATTGGTGGCCGGAAGTTCTCAGGTCAAGGGAGAATTTTCCGATATGATCAAGGTGGATATAGTTTGATCAGCCAAGCTTGAACCGGTTTTTGAGAAGGCTCTCTCTGAGACATTCGAAGGTTTTTTCTTCAACGTCGATGAAGAGCTTTTTCTTTCCTATATCATCGAGAAAGTGGGCATCCGAATTGGATATTACCGGATACTTTGCATAATCGGCGGCATTTGCCGGGTTGAATACCTCAATGGCTGAATAGTTGCTGTCGGGGAGAAATCCAAGCTGTGAAGGAATGGAGAATACAGGCTTGTCCACATGGGCCGGAATAAAGATTCCGTTTCTGAAAAAGACCTCCTCCCTTACATCGTCTATGGAAAGGGCAGTGGCGTTGCCGAGATATTTCTCAACCTCACCCAGGATATCTTCGTTTTCATCCACATATACCTGATCTCCCAGTACATCGGGATTGTTCGGTACATCAGGAAGATACCTGTATACAAAATCACTGAATTCCAGAGCAGTTTCCACATCTTCGAAAAGGCATACCAGGTGTGCTTCTTCACTGGATGTCACTTCCATACCGTAAACACTCCAGATTCCCATTTCCCTGCAGTTTTCCTTGAATGCCGGGCAGTTAAGGGATGTGTTGTGGTCGGTGAGGGCCAGCAGACCTATTCCCAGCTCCTTTGCCCGCTCCGCAATTGCTCTTGGAGACATTTCAAGAGATGCACATGGAGAGACACAGGAATGTATGTGGAGATCTGCCCGGATAAGCATCAGAGAGTCATTCTTCCCGCAACTTTTGCAGAAGCTTCAAACTGAGAATCAGCTGTTCTGTAGATAACTACATTTTCCTGATCCGCAGCTTCGATCATATCAGGTGGAATTGCTCTTTTGTTGCATACAAGAATTACACGGATTCCGGCAAGTGTTGCCACTGCGATTGTGTTCTTGTGTGCCTGTATTGTAATGAGGATTGACTCAGATGGGGCATTGGCCATTACATCGCTGAGAAGATCGCCTGTGTAACCGGCTTTAAGTTCGTAGTCCACATCCTTTTCGGTTACCTTATCGTAGCCGAGTTCCTTTAAATCACTTACTTTCATCTTCGCTTCCTAAATTTATTGAGAGTTTTACTTCCGTACCTGTTACATCGGAAGATATCTGAAAGTCATTGCTGACTCTTTTTACGTTAGGCAGCCCCATTCCCGCACCGAAGCCCTGAGACCTTATCCATTCGCTGGCAGTGGAGAAACCATCTTCGAGAGCCTTTGCCAGATCGGGTATTCCCGGTCCCTTGTCCTTTGATTCGATAACCACGGAGTCCGGGAAAAGCTGGAAGGAAAGGATTCCGCCGTCTGAATGAACCACAAGATTTATTTCAAGCTCGTAGCTGGCTATGGAAACCCTTCTGATGATGCTCTGAGGGATTCCTCTGCTCTTGAGTATTTTCTTGATTTCAGAAGTAACCTTACCCGCATTTTCAAAGTCAAACTTATGTACTATGAACTGTCTGAAAAGCTCAGCCCCCGGCTTTATGTTGTCAGGATCTCCCAGTCTCATGTTGAGCTTGTCATATTTCTGGAGCTGCATGCTTATGTTGTTGAGCATGGTGGTGGTAAGATCCCTTGCGGTGATAATACCGGTAAGCTCCTTATTCTTGTTGATAACCGGAAAACGTCTGAATTTATATTTGTTGAAATAGTTGATGGCGAAGGAGATAGGCATCTCTTCCTCAAGGATGATAACATCCCTGGACATATAGTTTTTTACGGGATCGTCAAGTGAACCGTTGTCGTAGCAGTTAAGGATATCGTAAAGACTCAGGATACCTGCAAGGCGCTGCTTGGAAACTATCGGAAGGCCCGATACACCGTTATCCTTCATTACGTTCTTGGCTGTTGCCATGGTGTCCTCAGGAGAAACCCGGACAGGATTGGCACACATTGCTTCCTTTACACGTACCGTATATATGCTTTCGAGGAGAACCTCATGAAAATCGTTTATAAAAAGAAAATTATTTGCACTTCCCAAGGAGTTTACCCAGTTCTATGCAGGTGGTGAACATGTTGTGTTTTGTAGAAATAAGTGTCAGTTCTGATTCCACTGCAAGTTCTTTCATGGAAGCCTGTGGTCTTTTTCCGTTGATAAGGATAATACCGCATGCTTCAACAATATCGGCAGTCCTTACTACCTGATCTGTTGTAAGGGCTGTAACAAGAACACGGTTTTCTTCATCTCCTACCAGAACTTCACTCATCATGTCTCCGGCGGAAACGTTCTTTATTTCAACTGTTTCAAAATCTCTGCCTTTGTTGATTACTTCACAGTTTATGGCTTCTGAAATCTCTTTAAAATTCATTTTCATCCTTTCTTGATTATAAATAACCAATAATTACTTTTATCACTTTTTTTTGGAATAAACAAGATACATAATAATAAAAAACTATCATTTGACTTTAATTAATTATTTGATATTATAGTAAAAGGATTGAACTATGATTTGCTTCAGAAACCTGACTGAAACCGAGGCATTCGGAAAACTTGTTTCCTATCGTGAGAGTCTCGGATCCGATAAAATACAACTTACTCCGGAAGCTGTAAG
>JAZNLX010000008.1:0-1719 GCA_045579325.1 Spirochaetia bacterium | reverse complement strand
ACATCATCGTAAGATTCATGGCAGTTGACTCACAGGCATCCCTTGCAAGATCAAGAAAAATCGGTATTGCATGGACTGCACTCATCCTTCTTTTCGCAGTTCTGGTAGGTATCATCGGAAGACTTTACCTCGGTTACGACGAAAACATCGACAAGAACTCCCTTGTGTTCATCACAATGGTAAGAAATATCTTCCCTGGCTTTATCTCAGGTATCCTTCTTTCAGCTATTCTCGCCGCTGCCATGTCAACTGCGGACAGCCAGCTCCTCCTTGCTGCTTCTGCTTTTGCCAGCGATGTTTATAAGCCTGTCATCAAGAAAGGAAAAATTTCCGACAAGGAAACACTCTGGGCAAGCCGTGTGGTTGTACTTATCATCGCTGTGGTTGCAGTGCTTATCGCAGCCAATCCGAACTCGGGATCCATCATGTCTCTGGTATCCAATGCCTGGGGCGTGTTCGGTGCCGCATTCGGACCAGCAATCATTCTCAGCCTTTTCTGGAGAGACTTCACATTCAAGGGTGCCATTGCCGGAATTATAGCCGGTGCCGCAGTGGATATCCTCTGGCTTCTTAACTTTGCATCTACAGGCATTTACGAAATCATCCCTGGTTTCATTGCCGGCCTGGTGGTTGCATATCTGGTTGCAAAAACCGGAAAGAACAGCAAGGAAGTGTGCGAGCTTTTCGATAAGGGTGTCAACTATAAGGACTGATTAACCTCCTGAATATAAAATAGGGCCGGTTCGTAAGAATCGGCTTTTTTTTTGGCGGAATAGGTGGTATACTTTGATTATGGAGAAAATTATGTCAGAGATTACAGTAAGAGATATCAGCGGAAACGAGATCCGGACCTACTACGGAACTCCGGCGGGAGAGGCTCTCGAGAAGCTGGATATTACAGATAAAAACAGGATTCTGGCCGGAGTCAGGATCAATAACGAGGTCTATAACCTTAAGCTCAGGCTTGCGGTAAGCAGTACCCTTGAACCGGTGTATCTGGATTCATATTCCGGCGGAAGAATTTACAGAAGTACCTTCTGCTTCCTGCTCAATATGGTTTCCAAGGAGATTTTCCCGGACCGGAGGCTTGTAATCGGCAATTCGGTATCAAATAACTATAATTTTTACTACGAAAACATTTCGGATGTAAGCGTGGAGGATCTTCAGCGCCTTGAGGAGGGAATCCGTGCCAAGGTGGCGGAAAATCTTCCTATAAATCATTCCATGCTTTCCTACGAGGATGCCGAAAAATTTTTCAGGGAGCAGGGAATGGAGGGTGCATCCCTTCTTATCAAATATAAAAATGAGCCGGTAATCAATATCAATACCTGCGGAAACTATGCCGATCTTGCCCATACTCCCCTTATGCCTTCCACCGGAGAGCTTAAGCATTTCAGGATGATGTGCTATCATCAGGGCTTTCTGGTTTCCCTGCCTAAGATGGGTACCGTGGACGAGATTCCCATGTTCAAGGATGTGCCGGTTCTTACCTCCATCTTTCAGGAATCGAGAAAAAAGGGACAGATCCTCAAGTTCAGCAATGTAGGTGAGCTCAATGCGTATATTGCGTCCGGAAAGGAAAGAGATGCAATCCTTATGTGCGAGATGATGCACAATCTGAAGATTGCCGAAGCTGCCGCCAGAATAAAGGAAAGGCACGGTGTCAAGGTTGTCCTTATTGCAGGCCCTTCATCCTCAGGAAAGACCACTTTTATCAAG
>JAZNLX010000007.1:0-4824 GCA_045579325.1 Spirochaetia bacterium | reverse complement strand
CCGCTTGGCCTCCGACTTGATGAATCAACCGAAATTTCTGCGGTATCGTAGAAGGCCGCCTTTGCCATTATGGCATTGGAAACCACGCATATGTCGGTGCAGAGTCCGGTAAATTCGATTTCATCTCCCGGTTTTATTCTTTTTTTCAATTCCTCGATAAGATCAAAGGAGCCGAAGGTAGGTTTTTCTATTACAACAGGGGCTGTCCTGAATGCTTCCGTAAGGGAAGGGGGGAATTCCCAGCCGTGGGTCCCTTTAATACAGTGCTTTACCGGAAGCTTCTTTCCTTCGGGTGTGTCCATGTAATCCTCCGAATGGGTATCTGCCGTCATAATGAAGAGGGTGCTTTCAGGTTCCTTCTTTATTTTTTCAATAAGTACGGGAAGCATGGCCTGTGCTTCGGCAGTGCCCAGGGAGCCGTCAATGAAGTCATTCTGCATATCTACTATAACCAGAATTTTTGCCATTTTATACTCCTCCTTGCGATAATTTGATTATAACACATTGTCCGGTCGGATTAAATACCGTAATTCATTGTCTTGACTATAATTTTTATAAATGATATTCTCTTTTCAGACCTCTTTATTCTGTCGCATGACAGAATCAGAAGCCCACAAGGAGGAACAATGAGAAAGTATGAGGTTACTTTCATTTTCCAGCCGGAAAATGAAAAATTCGAGCAGGGAAAGGCATTCGTTAAGGATGTTCTCGCCAAAACATCTGCAAATTTTCTTGAGGAAAAGGACGTAGGTGAAAAAATCCTTGCTTATGAAATCAAAAAACAGACAAAAGGACACTACTACTATTTCGTACTCGAAATGAATCCTGCAGTGCTGGATGCAGTAGAAAAAGAAATCCGTCTGAATTCTGATGTACTCAAATTCTTGTTTGTCAAGCTTGATAAATAACAGGATTTGTTTGTATGACAGATATTAACCGGGTTTTTCTTGTAGGAAGACTTACCCGCGATGCTGAACTTAAGTTCACAAACAGCGGTACACCGGTGACACGCTTCTCTGTAGCAGTAAACAGAAGCCGTAAGAACGGCGATAAGTGGGAAGATGAGGTTAGCTACATTGACGTTGTACTCTGGGGTAAGATGGGAGAGTCTTTGAACAGGTTCCTGCAGAAAGGAAAGCAGGTGGCGTTGGACGGTGAGCTCAGGCAGAGCCGCTGGGAACAGGACGGACAGACACGGAGCAGACTTGAGGTCGTTGCGGGAAATGTCCAGCTTCTCGGTGGTAACGGCGGAAGCGGAAACGGAAATTTTTCCGAACCATTCCAGGGCGGTTATGAGAGAAAACAGGCTGATAACATGCGTGATGACGGCCCGGATCATTTTAACGACGACGGAATTCCGTTTTAATTTTGTTTGTAAAGGAGATTTTAAATGGTAGACAATAAAGATGAAGATGTTAGAGACATGATGCCAGAAGATGATGACAAGTCAGAATTCGGCAAAAGAGCTAAGGTAGTATTCAAGAAGAAAGTATGTAAGTTCTGTGCACAGAACCTTCAGATTGATTACAAGAATCCGGATTCTCTCAGAAGATTCGTAACTGAAAGAGGAAAGATCCTTCCAAGAAGAATTACAGGAACATGTGCAAAGCACCAGAGAGCTCTTACAAGAGAAGTTAAGAGATGCAGAGTTCTTGCACTTCTTCCATTTGTTAAAAAATAAGGAAAGATTATGTTACGGGTAGACAAAAAGGAATGCATCAGTGCGTTGCTTGCAGCTATAGTCTCTTTTTTTGCCTATCAGACCGGACTGTTTTTTTTCCTTTTTATGATTCCGCTGCAGCTGCTCGTTTTCAAGAGCGGTATCAGGGTTGCAAAGATTGCAATGCTGGGTGTCGGGGTCTCCCTTGTTTATCTTGGGATAAAGAATGCCGCAGGTGTTACGGATCCTGAAATCAAGAAGATTCTGCTTCTGTTGGAATTTGCGGTGCCATGTCTGCTTATGGGCGGATTTCTGATGATGAACAATACTGCCGGAAGAAATCCCAATGTATTGAGAAACATCTTCGTAGCTACCGTGCTTACAGCCGGATTCAGCGTGCTGATATTTTCGCTGGCAAGAAACGGTGTTATAGAAGAGCATTTCAGAGCCAATTTCGCCTCCATGCTGAATACACTCAAGTCTTCCATGGAGAACACAGGCAGCTATGAACTTGTTCCTTTGATGAACATGGATGCGGATTCCATGCTTGAAATGGTTTCCACGGTTTTTTACAGAGGCTTTCTGTTTGCCTATTTCTGTATTCTGTTTTTGACTTATACCTTTGCCATGTCAATCGATAAGCTCACAAAACATCAGTGCAGTATAATAACAGTTGAAGTTCCTGACTTGTTTGTCTGGGTGCTTGTCGCGGCTCTTGGTACGGTTCTGCTGGATTCAAGATTTCCGCTCGGTGCCGCAGGTTACTTAGGATGGAATGTTTTTCTGATAATCATGTTCCTTTACGGTTTGAGGGGGCTCAGCATTATCAGACAGATTTTTGAAGCACGGAAAGTACCTGCTTTCCTCAGATTCATAATCACACTTATTTTTGTAAGCATGCTTATGAGTCCCGGAATAGGTCGGTTGCTTCTCATTGCCATTCCATGTATTGGGATTGCAGAAGTCTGGTTTAAATATAAACGAACTTGAAGGAGTTTTCATATGTCAATGAAGGTTATTCTTAATCAGGATGTTGTTAATCTTGGAGAAGAAGGGGATATCTGTACAGTTGCTGACGGATACGGAAGAAACTATCTTATTCCCCAGAAATTGGCTGTTCCATACACAAGACAATACATAGCTATTTTTGAGCAGAGAAAAGAACAGATCGAAAAAAGAAAAGAAGAGAAGAGACAGGCTGCTCTTTCTCTCAAGGAAAAGATCGAAGCTCTTGAAAGCATCGAAATCAAGATGCCGGCCGGAGAAGGAGATAAGCTTTTCGGTTCTGTTACAAACGCAATGATCGCAGATGCTCTCCTCGCTGCAGGTATTGAAGTAGAACGCAAGAAAATCGAGCTCATGGGCCAGGTTATCAAGCTTCTCGGAACATACAGCATCAAAATCAAGCTTTATAACAACGAAGCTGCATCTCTCAAGGTAGTAGTTGCCAGAGAGGAAAAATAATATGGCAGAGTCCGGACTCAGGGGTATGGTTCCGCCCAACAATATAGAGGCTGAAAAGGCTACTCTGGGAGCAATTCTCATGAGCCCTGCAGCTCTTGATACGGTAACCAGGTTTCTCCGTCCGGACGACTTTTACAAGAATGCCCATAAAAAAATCTATCACGCAATGCAGAGTCTTTCTGCAAAGAGTGAGAATGTAGATACCCTTACGGTCATACACGAGCTTACCAAACAGGGTGAGCTGGAAGCCGCAGGGGGTGTCACTTACGTTACATCCCTTACATCCGAAGTCCCTACAAGTGCCAATGTCGAATATTATGCCAAGGTTGTGCAGCAGTACAGCATCAGGCGCGGTCTTATAGAAACCTCCGGAGAGATTTCTGCCGGTGCCATGGATGAAACCATGGAGACAGGTGCCGTTATCGAGCAGGCCGAAAAAAAGATATTCGAGATTACATCAAAACAGAGGATAGGGGAATACAAATCTGCCGCAGATATTCTCAAGGTCTCCATGGGACGTATTCAGGAAAGGATGAAGGCCAAGTCTGACTGTTCAGGTATATCCAGCGGATATCCCGACATTGACTCCCTTACCAGCGGTTTTCAGGAATCTGAACTTGTTATCCTGGGTGCAAGACCTTCCGTGGGAAAGACCGCCCTTGCCATTTCCATGGCGGCAAACATGGCCAAGAGAAACAATGTCAGGGTAGGTTTCTTCTCTCTGGAAATGGACAGTGATGCCATTATGCAGAGATTCCTGTCGGGCGAATCAAGGGTAAACAGCAAGCGTATCAGGAACGGATTCCTTTCCATGAACGAATGCAACAAGCTTGTTTCCGCAGCGGGAGAACTTTATAAGATTCCTCTTTTTATTGCCGATACACCGGGCATGAGGCTTCTGGATCTCAGGACTGAAGCCAGAAAGATGAAGCTGAAAGAGGATATACAGATTATTTTCATCGATTATATCGGTCTCATTACTTCTGAAAACAGGGATATTCAAAGACACGAGCAGGTGGCTGAGATTTCAAGATCCCTCAAGCAGCTTGCCAGGGAACTGAAGATTCCTATTGTGGTTCTCTGTCAGGTAAAGAGAGAAGTAAAGAATGACAAACCGACACTTTCGGATCTCCGTGAGTCAGGCTCCATCGAACAGGATGCCGACTTGGTAATGTTCCTTCACAGGGTAAACAAGAAGGAAGACCGGGATGAGGATGTTCCGGGACCGGAAGGACAGGAGATGGATGTAATCATTGCCAAGAACAGAAACGGTCCTATCGGGGAAATCAAGCTCATGTTCCTGCCGGCATATACCCGTTTTGAATCTGTAAGCAGGGATAAGGAATAATGGAAAATCTGATTATCTACACAGACGGAGGATGTTCCGGAAATCCCGGGCCCGGAGGCTGGGCATTTGTCATCATAGCCGATGGAAAGGAAATTGCATTTTCCGGAGCCGACCGGTATACCACAAACAACAGAATGGAACTCAGTGCGGTTATCAATGCCCTGAAATATGTCATTCTCAATTATCCCGATGCCGAGGTTTCCGTATATACGGATTCCGAATACGTTAAGAACGGTATAACCCAGTGGATAAAGAGATGGCTTGTAAACGGCTGGAAAACTGCGGACAGGAAGCCGGTCAAGAACGTGGAACTTTGGCAGCAGCTCTATGACTGCAGTAAGTCGGAGGCCAA
>JAZNLX010000006.1:0-3037 GCA_045579325.1 Spirochaetia bacterium | reverse complement strand
TGCCACTTTCCGGCCAGCTCCTTAAGGTAAACCAAGGTCCAGTATTCGATACACTGCCTTTCAAGCTTTGCCTTCAGGGAAGCCGCAGGGACTGCCTTCATTATCCTTTCGTTCATGTCGGCCACGGAAACAGGCTCCTCTCCTTTGATAAACCTTCTGAGCTGAATATGGGCAAGAAGATCCTCATACCGTCTCATGGGGCTGGTAACCCTTACATAGGGCTCAAGCCCAAGCCCTGCATGGAGTCCCGGACTCACCGACAGGCTGCTTGTCCTGCAGTTTCTCCTGAGCTCGTACATTCCGTACAGAGTTTCGGGCCTCTCTTCCATTTCCGGCTCTTCCTGAACCGCAAAGGGGAGTGTTATACCGTTCTCTGCCGCAAACCTGGCCACTGCATAACCTGCTGCAATCATGGCATTTGCCACCAGCTCCCTTACAGGAGAATAATCTGTATTTCTGATTGATATTGACCGGTTTACAGTATCCACCTTGAGTCTGATTTCGGGAAGCCTTATCATTACAGCTTTGTTACGTACCCTCATGTCACGGAAACGCTGCACAGCCTCTGCACAAAGAGCAAAATCCGGATCCTTGAAAAGCTCCTCTGCCTCTGTATAATTCTTTCTGATAACACGTACATTGCTCAGGGTCATCTTTTCAAGATATGCTTCCCCGGTTCCGTCTATCCTTATACCGAAGCTCAGGGCAGGGGAAACCTCATTGAGTCCCAGTCCGAATACTCCCACCGATTCAGGGGGAAGCATGGTGGTAACCTTTTCCGGGAGATAAAGTGTACAGCCCCGTTCACAGGCAAAATTTTCAAGCTCGCTTCCCGGTTCTATCACCGAAGCAGGATCTGCCACATGTACCCAGAGAAGCCCGCTTTCAGTTTCAAAGCTAATGGCATCGTCAGGATCGGTGCTTCCGGCATCATCAATGGCATAGGAGGCAAGATGGGTAAGGTCTGTCCTCTCTTCCTCCGGAACCCGAAGCTCCATTTCAGGATACTCATCCTCTGTCGCTATTCCAAAACGGCGTGGCCATGGATTGTTGTCAAATTCATTCCATACACCGAGCTTAAGCAGAAGACTCTGAGCTTTTTCAGGGAGTGCCTCTGTCCCCAGCTCATGCATCAGCCTGCTGGAAAAACTTTCCCCGTATGCCACATTCTCTATTTCCCTGAGTCTGGGATAATCATCCGGTGTAACGCATCCTGATTTTATCCTTTCCAGAAGCTCCGCATGGGCATCCTTCCTTGCATTCTTAAGCTGCTCCTTCATCAGAACCGCTTCTATATGCTCTGCTGTATTGGCTCTTACACCGCCGGAAACAGAACCGCCGAAACAGCAGTCCGAACTTATCAGCTCATAGGCAGCCAAAGCATCTGCAGGGGAGAAAGAGCCGAAAAGAAGCTCAGTAAAATCGGCAAAAGAAAAGGTTTCCTCTTCCATCAGCTCACCGTTTTCACGCTGTATCTCCAAGGATGGAATTTCAGACGGAGAAGGAACCGAAGTACAAGGTCCCGCATGTATAAGTTCCATATCCTTGAGCCTTACCGATTTCCTGTCTCCCGATACAGTACGGATTGAATACTTGTCCCCCGATATTTCGGTAACGACAGCCCCTTTGCCTTTATATATAACCAGTGAATTATTCTTAATATCCATTGTTTTTCTACTTATTTATATAAAAAATTACCATCTAAAATGCAAACATTCAATAGCACAGACCGTTATTCGGGACAATATGTCGTGCGCAAGTCAACGTTTTCCTCCGACTTATTTAATTGTTTTAATAATGCACTTTTATCATTATACTAATACAAACACTTATTAAAATATACTTTTATAATTATCATTCGCAAGTCTCTGAATTTACTTACAACAAGAAGGGGCGGCAGAGAAAATTGACACCTTGAAAACCTTTACATTACTTTTTTTTCCGTATATAATAAAAATGTTATATAGGAGTTAATAAAGTTATGATCCCACTGGATAAATTGGAAGAAAACAAGAACAATGTATACGAGCTTACCTGTGCAGCCATCAAAAGGGCAAAGCAGCTTGCAGTAACAGGTGATCCCGTGCTGGAAGAAGATAACACAAACAAAATTACTTCTATTTCCCTTAACCAGATTCTTGTAGGCAAGACAAACTATAAGATGGAACAGTAAGGTTGGAAAGACCTGTTCCCGTAATTGTGGTTTTCGGCCCCACTGCTGTGGGAAAAACCGATTTTCTCCTCAACTTCAGAAACATAGGCGAAATAATTAACCTCGACTCCCTTCAGGTGTACCGGCATATGAGCATAGGTACGGCCAAGCCTGATTCATCCGTCACAGATATAATTCCCCATCATCTTATCGACTGCGTGGATCCCGATACAGAATTCTCGGCCGGGGATTTTGTAGCCGAAGCAGACAGACTTTGCAGGGAAATATACGGCAGGGGGAAGATCCCGGTCCTTTCCGGAGGAACAGGCTTTTTCCTGAAAAATTTTATCTACGGTCTTCCTCAGGCACCTCCGGCAGATCCGGAAATCAGGCTGCAGCTTCAGAAAAGGCTTGAAAAAGAGGGGGCGGAAACACTCCGGGAAGAGCTCCGCAAGGCAGATGCGGTTTCATGGCAACGGATAAAGCCGGCTGATACATACCGGATACTAAGAGCCCTTGAAGTGTATCACACATCGGGAAAACCTCTCTCTTCCTTCACCCTCAGCAGCGAACCCAGGAAAGAATACCGCTTCTTTCTTATCGGCCTTATACGGGACAGGGAAGTACTCTACGACAGGATAAACAAAAGGGTGGACATGATGTTTGACTCAGGCCTCCCGGAAGAATACAAGATGCTCAGGAAAATGGGCTACAATGCCTCATCCCCCGGACTTTCGGCCATAGGATACAGCGAATTCTCCCTTATGGAGAAATACGGAACCTTTACCCTGTCGGAAATAAAGGAACTTATCAAGCAGAATTCCAGAAACTACGCCAAAAGGCAGATAACCTTCTTCAAGGCCCTGGACAATGTCAGATGGACAG
>JAZNLX010000005.1:0-6314 GCA_045579325.1 Spirochaetia bacterium | reverse complement strand
TTATAAGGTTTGTAAACTATTGTAGTATAAGGAAATAATAATAATTTACGCTGTTGAAGGAGTGATGGGAGGATAATATGTTTTTGGGTCATAATGAAACAGAGTCGGAAAAGCCCTTTCTGTTGTAGCAAAATGACCCATAAGCCGGGATGTTATTTTTTATGTGTGTACCTTACGGTTTCTCCGAAGGCTTTCAGCTTTCCTTCTTCCGCAAGGGAGACAGCTCCGTGACCGCAGCATATGTAAAATGGTCCGGTACTTTTTGCGGTGTAGTCGGCTGCAATGGCCATGAGATCCTTGCGTTCCTTTCTTGCCAGGTCGCTGTCTACGTTTACCGATGTCATGAACAGGTCTGCCAGCTGGTTGTATCTGGTTCTTTCGGGAGAAATGCTCTTGAGGTTAAGGGCGCTGTCCACGGTAAAGAAAAGCCCTGCTTCCGGTTCCAGAAGGAATACCTGCCCGTACTGATGTCCGCCGTGGCTTTCCAATACTGTAAAGTTGAGTCCGCAGGCTTCAAGCTTGCCGTATACCGGGAATTCACCGATTTTGTCCACGTCCAGGTCGCTCTTGGCAAAAGGGAGGGTTTTTTTCGGCGGAAGCCATTTGGAGAATGTGCCGATCATGGTTGTGTAGATTTTTTCCAGATCGGAGGCTTCTGTAACAGATTTGTAGGCTCTGTTTCCGTTCTTTACCAGATCCACGGTTTCCGGGTGGGAGTATGGGGTAATGCCCAGATATCCGGTGCCTCCGCAGTGGTCTGCATCTCCGTGGGAAACAAAGAGAGTTTTCTTCTTGCTGTCTTTCCAGAGACCGAGGCTGTCCAGCATCTGCATTATGTCCCGGTGGTAGATTCCGTAGCCGGTGTCTATCATGAGGGATTCCTCGGGAGAATCGATGATGTATACATTTCCTCCGCACGGGAACTGGAAGCAGTAAAGGGTGATTCCGGGTTTTACGTCGATTTTCTGATAATCGGCATAGAAGCCTTCTCCCGTGGTTCTGTCCAGGGTTTCTCCGTTTTCGTATATCTTCATGAAGATGTCTTCGGGATCGTAGCCCAGCTTCTTCAGTTCAAAGGCGATGCTGTTTATGTCTGCCAGGAAAGAGAGAATGAAATGGTCTCCCTGGTCGTGGGTGAATTTTCTGATTCTGTTGGCATAGGTAATGAAGAATACCCGGTTGTCCAGATCTTCATTATTGGGTGTATATTCCACGATGTCGATTACATAGCGTTCCTTCAGATAGTCGAGAAATGCCATGACACTCTGGCTTTCCACTGCATTAAGCATGAGAACCAGAACATTTTTCTTCTGTGTATCGTGGTTGTCATATTCCATGAGGGTGATGATGACCCCTGCATCGTCGGCCTGGGTGAGGATTTCGGATACAGCCCGGACACGGTCCGGAAGATTTATTTTTATCTTGATGAAAAGGGGCTCTGTGATGGAGGAAAGGATATAGCCTGATTTCTCAAGCTCCTGTTCAAGCTCCGGGGAACTGCCGCTGATTTCGAAGAATGCTATGCTGTTGTCCAGTCTGCTGTTGTAGAGAACTCTGTCCAGAAGAGCGTTGTGCCTGTTGATTACAGCCACTATGCTGCGTATGTTGGAGCTTTCCTTGATTCTGGCTGCAAAAGAAAATTTATCGGGTTTCATTTCTGTTCCTTTCTGATAAGATTCATGATTTCGTTGGCTTTCTTTACCGATTCCACACCGTTGGCGGCATAGTGGGCCCCTATGGTATCGGCCCAGTCTTCGGTAACCACCGCACCGCCGACAATGAACTGCGCCTTGATGCCGGCTTCCTTCACTGCGCTGATGATTTCGGGCATGCGGACCATGGTGGTGGTCATGAGGGCTGAAAGGGCAATTATGTCCGGCTTGGTTTCAAGTGCTTTTTTCACTATATCGGCTGCCTTTACATCCTTCCCCAGATCGGTAACTTCAAAGCCGTAATTCCTGAGCATGAGGATGACAATGTTTTTTCCTATGTCGTGAATATCTCCTTCCACTGTGGCAAAGAGGATTTTTCCGGGCTTTTCCACGGAATGCTGTCCGAGAAGAGGCTCCAGAACGGAGAATCCCATCTGCATGGTTTCGGCCGATGCAATAAGCTGTGGAAGAAAATATTCTTTCTTTTCATAAAGCTCTCCCACCTTGATGATGGCGGGAATCATTGTTTTTTCGAGAATGTCCGACGGAGAGATTCCTGCAGAAAGGGCAGAGGTTGCCGCTTCCCGGATATCATCCCTGATGCCGTTGATTATGCCGGAGCTTATGCGGGCTTCGGGGGAGATTGCAGCTGAAGGTACGGCGGCAGGGGCGGAGGCATCTGCAAATCTGCCGATGTATGCGCTTCCGTTTCTGTCCTTGCGGCAAAGAAGATCTGATGCTGCCTTTATGTTCATGAGGACTTCCTCCGAGGGATTTGCAATAACGTGGGTAAGACCTGATCTGACTGCCATGGCAAGAAATGCGCTGTTTATCCATTTTCTTTCGGGAAGTCCGAAGGAGATGTTGGAAAGTCCCAGCACTGTTCCGAAGCTCTGAGAAGAAGCCCATTCCAGGGTTTTCAGGGTTTCCGCCGGTGCGTTTTCGTCGGCAGAGACTGTCATGGTAAGACCGTCTACCAATATGTCCTTCGGTGTAAAGCCGTATTTTTTTGCTTCTGCGTAAATTTTTCCGATTATTTCTATTCTTTCTTCTGCCGTAGCAGGAATCCTGTTGTCGGCAATCGGAAGGAGTATGAACATGGCGCCGTATTTTGCCGCTGCCGGAAGAAGTCTGTTTATTCTGGTCTCTTCTCCGGAAACCGAGTTGAGAAGTGCGCGTCCCGGGTAGTATCTGAGGGCTTTTTCGGCTGCTTCGGGATCTGTGGTGTCTATAACCAGCGGAAGGCTGCTCTGAGGTGCGATAAGGGAAATCATACGGAGAAGGGTTTCCTTTTCATCGATTCCCGGCATTCCGGCATTGATGTCCAGCATGGAGGCACCGCATTTCTTCTGGTCCCGGGCCATGGTCTGAACCATGGTGAATTTTCCTTCCCTGAGCTCTGCCTGGAGTTTTTTCTTTCCGGTAGGGTTAATTCTTTCCCCGATGACAGCCACCGGAGAGGATGGAAGTGTGATTACCGCTTCCCTGGCACTTGTCAGGGCCATATATTCCATAGGCTCGGAGGATTCAAGGAGTGCTCCCTTGGTCAGTTTCGCAAGCTCCCTGATGTGCTCCGGAGTGGTTCCGCAGCATCCTCCGATATATGCGGCTCCTGCCTTTGCAAATTCGGGTCCGTAAGAGGCAAATTCCAGACTGTCCATAGGGAATCTGGTTCTGCCGTTCTCCACGCATGGAATTCCCGCATTTGGTTTTGCAAAAAGGGGAACCTTGGCCAATGGGCTGAGTCTTCTGATTATTTCAAGCATTTCTGCAGGGCCGGATGAACAGTTGCAGCCTATGGCATCGGCTCCCAGATTCTGCAGTGTAATAAGAGCTGCCTCCGGAGTGGTGCCGTTAAGGGTACGCCCTGTGGATTCGTATGTCATGGAGACAAAGGCCGGTGTATCGGGGTTGAATTCCTTTATGGCCAGCAGGATGGCTCTGGCTTCCTGGATATCCATCTGGGTTTCTGCAACAATAAAGTCTGCTCCCCCTTCCAGCATTCCCCGGATCTGTCTCTGATATAATTTTACCGCTTCTTCGAAATCCATCTCTCCGAAGGGTCTAATAAAACGGCCGCAGGGACCTACGGAGCCACCCACCGGGATGCTTCCGGCTGCTTCTTTGGCCAGGGAAATGAGCTTTCTGTTTATTTCCTCGGTCCTGTCTGCAATTCCGTATTCTGCAAGCTTTACAGGGTTTGCACCGAATGTTCCGGTGAATATGATATCTGAACCGGCCTCAATGTAGCTTCTGTGGATTTCCTTGAGGATTTCAGGATGGTCAATGGTCCAGAGTTCGGGGCAAACGCCGGAAGGCATTCCTCTTTTCTGAAGCTCGGTTCCTATGGCACCGTCAAGAATTTTTATAGTCCTGTCCATGTCAGTTTACTCCTGTAACAGCAATTACCGATTTTTCCGGAATAAGGATACAGCTTTCCGAAAGCGTTATATCCAGTTTTTCCAGTTCAAGCAGTCTGTAAAAAATTTTCTGGTTTGAAAGGTAGAAATCTCCGTATCCCGGAGAAAATCTCCTTCTGCCGACTGTTTTTCCTTCCCATTTAAGCATGTTGGATGCATACCTGACCAGCCATTCCAGACCGCAGTCGGTGATTTCGCTGGCAGCGGCATCGAAAATAACAGCCTTTTCCATGTTTTCCTTCTGGAGTTCCCCTATCTTTTCCGTTATTTCCCTGCCTGAGGTGGCTGCCATGATCATGGCCGAAGCCGAAGATGCGGCAAGGGCTGCCGGAAGGGTGCCTGCAATGAGTTCTCCGCCGGGCAGGATAAATCCGTTTTCTGCGGGAGTTACCCGAAAAACAGAATAGGTTCCCCTCAGGGAGATATATGACGCGGCCTCCTCGATGATGCTCTTTATTACATCAAGCCTGCAGTTCAGTACCGAAGAGGAGGTTTTCCTGTATCCGAGTCTGGAAAGAATACGGTTATAGGGAATTTCGTAAATTATCTCCATGATTTATTATGTCATATTTTTATAAATGTATAAACTACTTTGTTGCCATTAGGTTATGTTCATGATAGTATATTTTCATTATGACAAACAGGCTCAATTTATTTAAAGGAATACTGATTTTCCTTTTCGGTTTGGTGCTGTCTGTCCCATGTATGTCTCAGGAGGCAAAATTGAAAGACGGATTGTATGCAAAAATAGTTACAGACAGGGGAGATATTCTTCTTACCCTTGAATTCGAAAAAGTTCCTCTTACAGTAATGAACTTCACAGGTCTTGCGGAAGGAAAGATTGATGGCGGAAAGGGACTCGGAAAGCCTTTCTACGACGGACTCAAGTTCCACAGGGTTATCAATGATTTCATGATTCAGGGCGGATGTCCGAGAGGTACAGGAACAGGCGGACCGGGATACAGCTTCCCTGATGAGTTTGACACTTCCCTTAAGCACTCAGGCCCGGGAATCATCTCAATGGCCAACAGCGGACCTAACTCAAACGGAAGCCAGTTCTTCATCACCCATGTGGAAACCCCTTGGCTCGACGGAAAGCACGCAGTTTTCGGACACGTGGTTGAAGGACAGAATGTTGTGGATTCCATCAAGCAGGGAGACAAGATCAACAGAATCGAGATTATCCGTGTCGGAGAGAAGGCTGAGAAATTTGCCAATGACGATGCGACATTCAGGGCAGAAGTAAAGTCTTTTGCGGCAAAGGCACAGGAAAGATTTGCGGCAAAGATGGCTGCTGATGAAAAGATGGTTGAAGAAAAATATCCGAATGCAGTAAAGACTGAATCGGGTCTCCGCTATATCGTAAGGAGAGAAGGAACAGGAACAGCTTCCCCTAAGATGGGTCAGAGAGTACAGACTCACTACCAGGGAACACTTCTTGACGGAACAATGTTTGACAGCTCATACCTGAGAGGTCAGCCGCTTGTTTTCCAGGTGGGTCAGGTTATCCAGGGCTGGAACGAAGCACTCATGTCAATGAAGAAGGGTGAAAAGAGAACTCTTATCATTCCACCGGATCTCGGATACGGTGCAGCCGGTGCGGCCGGAGTTATTCCCCCTTATGCATATCTTGTATTTGAAGTAGAGCTTCTGGATTTCTGATCAGAGGCTTCTGTTTAACATGGCTCTTCTTTTTTCCTCGGCTCGCTTGAGCATGACGGAGAGAAGGGCTGTTATCATGGCTGTACAGGCCCGTATCCTGTCTTTGCGGGAAAAGGTTCTTGCCCGTGCGGCCATTGAAATTTTCTCCCACTGAAAAAATATCTCAGGAATAAAGCTTATTGTCACACAGAGGGTCGGAACAGGATCTGTTTTTTTAAGGAACGGAAGTATCCGGCATATGCATTTCCACAGGGTTTCCAGTCCGTACTGAAGCTGTATCGGGGATGTGGTTTCGAACATAACCATGGCTGAAAGTGCTGTTATGGCAAACCTGAGGGTATAGAGAAGTCCGCTCTGAAGCTGGTCCGGCCCGGAAATAAGCCTGAAAAGTGTTACCATAATACCGATTACAGGAACAAAGGCCAGTTTTCTGAGCCTTGAAAAGGGAATTCTTGCTGTCAGATATGAAAGAACCGGCGGCACTGCCCACAGAAGCACCCATGGGAATGGGGTGGCAAAGGCTGCCGCGGAGATGATACAGAGAACTGCAAGCTTGAGCAGTGCCGGAGCCCTGTGAACA
>JAZNLX010000004.1:0-3687 GCA_045579325.1 Spirochaetia bacterium | reverse complement strand
GGGATAACAAGCGCCGTCTGGCAACCATCAACGTGGAGTGTTCAGCCACTGCCAAGATGAACGAAGTACAGGATCGGATCAAGCAGCTTATGGACGAGAACATGGTATTCCCTGACGACATTATCTATTCCTTCGACGGAGACTGGGTAGATGTGCAGGAGAAGGGACACTATGTATTCATTATCCTTATCATGGCCATCATCCTGATTTTCTCGGTAATGGCAGGACAGTACGAGTCCTTCAAGAACCCGTTTATCAACATGTTCACCATACCGCTCCTGGTTATCGGTGTTGCAGCCATCTATTTCTTCACAGGACAGTCCCTGAGCCTCTTCTCTGCAGTCGGGGCCGTAATGCTGACAGGTATAGTTGTAAACAACGGTATTGTTCTTGTGGACTTCATAAACCAGCTGAGAGCCAGGGGAATGGGAGTTTACGAGGCGTGTATCGAATCTGCAGTAGCCAGAATCCGCCCGATCCACATGACCAGTACCACCACCATATTTGCCATGATGCCTATGGCTTTCTCGCAGAAGGAAGGTCCTAACATGACACAGCCTATCGCCCTTACTGTTCTGGGAGGACTGGGAAGTGCTACCATCATCACCCTTTTCTTCATTCCTATCATGTATTTCATTTTCAATGAGACAAAGGAAAACAAGAAAAAACTCAAAGCCGGAGAACTCTGATCCGGTTTTTGGGTTTTTTGATTAAAGTCGGGACAAAAAAAAGGCAATCTGAAAAGATTGCCTTTTTTTTTATTATTTGAGCCGCAAAGGGATCGAACCTTTGACCCACAGATTAAGAGTCTGTTGCTCTACCAGCTGAGCTAGCGGCCCGTAATTACTTTTTTTAACACACACCCGACAGGATTCGAACCTGTGACCTGCGGATTCGAAGTCCGACGCTCTATCCAGCTGAGCTACGAGTGCATCCTAGGGTGTCTAGTGGGGTTCGAACCCACGACAACCGGAACCACAATCCGGGGCTCTACCGCTGAACTATAGACACCAAGTGTTTACTTAATATCCTTTAAAAATGATATTTTGTCAATGCCCTTTTTGAATAAAGGGTGGAAATTCTTTAAAAAAAATATTATAATTGTTTTGTCGATAAGGAGAAAAATTTGTTTCAGGGTAACAGCTACATTACAGACAGAAAAATGCCGGTTCCGGCAGGAAAGCTTCCTTTTGCAAAAAAATTCAGTTTTTTCTACAAATTCATCAAGCGTGTATTTGTGGTCAGAAGGAATGTGCTCAACGGAAAAGGGCTTGATTACATATACGAAAACAGCAGATATGTCATAAATCTCTGCGAGGAATACGGTGCAAAGATCCATATCGAAGGAATCGATAACCTGAGAAACGCACCGGGAGCCGTGGTTATTGCGGCCAATCACCAGAGTACTCTGGAAACACTTATTCTCCCGGCTCTGCTGGGTACCTTCATGCCTCATACCTATGTGGTCAAGAAAAGTCTTGCGGACGGGTTTATCTTCGGTCCCATCATGCGTCTTTTCGGACCGGTGGGACTGGACAGGAACAGAAAGGAGCCGAGGGCAGACCTGGACAAGGTTATGAACATGGGAGGCGAGGCACTCAGGAACGGAAAATCGGTTGTCCTTTTTCCGCAGGGAACCCGCTGCAAGGGATTTGATCCCGAAAGCTTCAATTCCCTGGGGGTAAAGCTTGCCAAAAGGGCCGGTGCGGCAGTTATACCGTGTGCCGTAAAGACCGATTTCTGGGAAAACGGCAAAGTGGTGAGTACCGTAGGCAATATCTGGCCTGAAAGGACAGTTCATCTGGCTTTCGGCGAGGCTGTGCCTATCGAAGGGTCCGGCAAGAAAGAGCAGGCCCGCATAGTTGAATTTATAGACAGTACCTATAAAGGATGGACGGATAAGGATTGAAAAGCGCTTCAGCAGAATGGAGAAGGCTGATCTCATCTCTCTCTGATCAGCAGTTTCTGGATTTGGCCAGGAATTATCTGACAGATGTCAGGGTAACCTGCAGCAGGCAGAGGCTGACAGACAGGCTTGAAAGCTTTCTCCGCGAGCCGGAAACGGCAGAGCGGATTATTTCCTACATAGATGAAAAGGACAGGGCACTCCTGACTGCAGCCGGAATGCTTGGAAAAGTTTCGGCAGGGCATCTTTATCCCCTTTTTGCCCATCAATATTCATATCTTGATTTCTACAGTCATCTTCTCAATCTTGAGGAACGCATGCTTATCTGCTCCGACAGCGGAAAAATAACGGTATCTCCTCTTTTCAGGGACTTATTGGAAAAGCGTGTTTCGGATACCGATTCCTTTATCGGTTCCGTACCGTGCGAACCGATAAAAAGAGAACATTTCCCGTGGTACGGTACATCCTCCCTTGCTGCCTTTATGTCTTATCTCCTGCAAGGGGGAAACTTGTTCAGGAACAGCTCGGTATTCAGGAAAAAATATTCGGAAGAGCTGGCAAAGCTTCTCGCACCGGTTCTGGGTACGGCAGATGCAGACCTGTGTACGGAGACCCTGCGCCGTTTCTTTACGGAAAACAATCTGATCAGGATCGAGGGAAAAAAGGTGCTTCCGGAAACGGAAAACCTGAAAAAACTTGCCTCCTTTTCTCCTGAAGAGGTCAGGAACCTGGTGCTTGATACATTGGCCGGCCGGGGAACCGCTGTCCGCATACTTCTGGAAAACATGAGGCTTGACAGGCTATATTCCGAGACCGCACTTGAAAGGCTTTTTCTCTGCAGCAATGCCGTTGCCGAGGAAGATGCAGGGCTCTCTTATCCCGAAACCAGGGATCTGCTGGCATCGGCCGGGCTCATAGCTTCATACGGAAACTGCTGGTACCGCCCTGTGGATCCCGTACCGGACGAAAACCTCCGCCTTGTGGTGCAGCCCAATGCCACTGTATATGTTACGGGAGACATCTCCCTGAAGGATAACCTGTTCCTTGCCCTGTGTGGGGTAATCAGGGAAGTGGACATGGTAAGCCGCTACGAGCTGACCAGGGGAAGCTGCTTCCGGGGAATGTCTGCAGGTATAGGTGCCATGGATTTTATCTCTTTCCTGGAGGAGAAATCGGGTAGTCCGGTGCCGCAGAATATCGCATTTACGGTAAGAAGCTGGGAAACCGAGTTCAACAGCATTTCCGTAGACTGCGGCTTTGTGGTCAAGCTGGATGACAGGTTCCGTTCCGTCATGGAAAACAACAGGGAATTTGTATCCAGGGTAAAGGAAAAGCTGGCCGACGGAATCTATTTCGTGGATCCGGTCCATATGGATTGGATCAGGGACTGTATGGAAAGCATTTCCGACAGGGAAATTACAGTGCCTCAGGTCATCGGCCGGGAGCCTGACAACATGGCCGAGCCCCGGTTTGCAGCAGCTTCGGAAACGGAAATCCTCAGTTTCGGCTACGGTCCTGAGAGGAGCCTGGAAGAGGGAAGCCCTGCGGTAGGTACAGTATCCTGCACCGAGCTTTTCGGAAAGAAAATCGCAGCCTTGGATCTTAACCCCGAACGGCGGGAAATGCTGATGGAGAAGGCCGGGCGCAGACTTATCCTATTTCCGGATATTCTTCTGGCAGGCAGCATAAAGTACGAAAAAACGGAAGCGGGGGGAATCGACTATACCGGCAAGAAATTCCTGTGCGACCAGGTGATCAAGGGCAGGGATTGCTGTCTTGAG
>JAZNLX010000003.1:0-6831 GCA_045579325.1 Spirochaetia bacterium | reverse complement strand
TTTTTTCAGAATTTCATTCTTTACCATCGGTGGGGGACCGGTAATGCTGGCCGTAATGGATGAGGAATTCAGGAGAAAAAGAAAACTTCTTTCCGAAACCGAGATGAACGGCGTATTTGCGGTAATATATTCCATGCCCGGTGCCATAGGGGTCAATGCAGCCCTGCACATCGGTAATCTGCTTGCAGGCAGGAAAGGGGCTGCTTCAGCCCTGGCCGGTGTTATTATTCCCCCGGTTGCGGTTATAACCTTCGTAGCTTCCTACGTGGAGCTGATAAAGGATTCACCCCTGACGGGATACGCATTCACAAGCATCAGGGCCGCGGTTTCAGCCTTTATTCTCTGTACCATAGCAAACATGATGAAAAAGACTTTCCGATGCCGGGCAGATGTTATCATAGCGGTAATTGCCTTTGTGGCGGTGGCATTCCTGGGTATTTCTGCGGTGTACGTGATTGCAGTCAGTGCTTTGCTGGGAATCCTGATGTACCGTAAGGAGGGGCTGAAATGATTTACCTTCTCCTTTTTCTTGTTTTTGCCAAGATAGGTCTTTTTGCCTTCGGCGGTGGATACGCAAACCTTGCCATCATAGAATCGGAGCTTCTTTCCCACCAATGGTGCAGTTCGGAGAAGTTTGCCGACATATGTGCCGTGGCCCAGCTTACACCGGGGCCGATAGTTATAAATACTGCAACCTATGTGGGCAAGGAAGTTGCCGGTATTTCGGGAGGAATCTGTGCCACTCTGGGCTTTGTCTTCCCTGCCGTGCTTCTTTCGGTCGCAATATGCCTGCTCAGCCGTTATCTGGCGGGAAACAGGGCGGTTGCTTCGGGAATCAGAGGAATCCGGGCCGGTGTGATGGGGCTGGTGATCTATGCGGTGATTTTCTTCATGGAAAACTCGGTTCTGGACCGGGGACTGGAACTGAACAGGCTGCTGTATGATTTTCAGGGAACCGTCAATGGGTGGAAATCGGTCAGGTTAGTGATTCCGGCCCTTATAATTTTTGCAATAAATTTAATTTTTATTAAAAAATTTAAATTAAGTATCTATTTATCACTTGTCATTTCTGTTATATTAGGAATGTCGCTCACGTATTTTTATTACATAATTTTTTAATGGGGGTGGGAGTTTGGATCGCTTAGCTGAAGAATTGAACGCAATCCTGGAAAATAAACCTGTTTATTCTCTTCTTTCCGACCTTGGAAGGCGTATGTACTTTCCAAAAGGAATAGTTTCACAGTCAAATGAGGCAAAGAAAGATGCCTATAATTATAATGCAACCATAGGAATGGCCATGGAAGAAGGGCAGCCGATGTATCTGCCTTCCATGAGAAGCCTTGTGAACGGACTCAGTTCATCGGAAATATTTGCTTATGCCCCTACTGCAGGGCTTCCGGAGCTCCGTCAGATCTGGATGAGGGAAATGATCAAGAAGAATCCGTCCCTTATAAACCAGAATGTCTCCATGCCTATAATCACGACAGGACTCACACACGGTCTTTCCCTTATGGCAGACCTTTTTATAGACAACAACGACAAGGTAATCATCCCGGATATGTTCTGGGGAAACTACAAGCTTATCTTCTCTGTACTGCATCAGGCCGAGGTTGTCAATTTCCAGTTCTTTGACAGCGAATACAGATTCAATATCAAGGCGCTTGAGGAAACAATCGAGAAAGGGGGAGACAAGGTTATCCTCGTTCTCAATTTCCCTAACAATCCTACAGGCTACTCCCTCTCTTCCAAAGAGCAGAAGGAAACCGTGGATGCACTTGTGCGTCAGGCAGAAAAAGGGAAGGATATCCTGGTAATGTGCGATGATTCATATTTCGGTCTTTTCTTCGAAGACGGTATTGAAAGCCAGTCAATCTTTGCATCTCTCTGCGGTGCCCACGATAACATAACTGCAGTAAAGATCGACGGTGCCACCAAGGAAGAACTTGCATGGGGTTTCCGTACAGGATTCGTGACCTTCGGGGGAAAGGCTCTGGATGCGGAATCCATTGCCGTCCTGGAAAAGAAGACCATGGGTGCCATCCGTGCCACAGTATCAACCTGTTCCACCATTTCCCAGAACCTTATTCTCAAGGGAATGAAGAGCATTACATACCATCAGGAAAAGGCGATAATTGCCGACAAGATGGAAAAACGCTACAGGGAAGTAAAAAAGGCAATCAGTGAAATTCCTGAAGAGTGTCCGCTTGTTCCGATTCCTTTCAATTCCGGCTATTTCATGACATTCGTAGTGGAAAGATTCAGTGCCGAAAAATTAAGGAAGCATCTTCTTGCAAATTACGGTATCGGAACCATCTCCGTAAATGATAAATATCTCAGGGTTGCTTTTTCTTCAGTTGACAGGGGAGAAATCCAGGACCTTTTCGAAAACATATTCAAGGCAGCATGCGAGCTGAATCAGGTAGAATAAATGGATCTTAAAGAAAAATCACTTGCATATCACAGTTCTCCGGTAAAGGGTAAAATTGAGGTTATCCCGTCAAAGCCATGCAGAACCCAGGAGGACCTCAGCTGTGCCTATACACCGGGTGTGGCATATCCTTGTCTTGAGATCAAGGAAAACAAGGCTCTGGTTTCGGAGTATACAAACAAGAGCAACCTCGTTGGGGTAATCACCAACGGAACCGCAGTTCTCGGTCTGGGAAACATCGGTCCTGAAGCAGGAAAGCCTGTAATGGAAGGAAAGGGGGTTCTTTTCAAAAGATTTGCCGATGTTGACGTATTCGACTTGGAGCTTGACTGCGAAGATCCTCAGAAGTTTATCGATGCCGTAAAACTTATGGGACCTACCTTCGGAGGAATCAACCTGGAGGATATCAAGGCTCCGGAGTGTTTCGAAATCGAGGATTCCCTCAAGGAGCTCATGGATATTCCGGTTTTCCACGACGACCAGCACGGAACAGCAATCATTACCGGTGCAGCACTTATCAATGCACTTGAAATTGCGGGAAAGAAAATAGAGGATGTCAGGGTTGTAATCAACGGTGCCGGAGCGGCGGGAATCGCCTGCGGAAAATTCTACATTGCTCTCGGTGTCAGAAAAGAGAACATCACCATGTGCGACACAAAGGGTATCATTTACAAAGGACGCCCTGCCGGCATGAACAAATATAAGGAATACTTTGCTTCCGGTGATCAGCCGGGAACACTGGCAGATGCCATGAAAGGAGCCGATGTTTTTCTCGGCCTTTCAGGAAAAGGACTTGTTTCAGGGGAAATGCTCAGGACCATGAATGACAATCCTGTGGTTTTTGCCCTTGCAAATCCTGACCCTGAAATTACTTACCCTGAAGCTGCGGCAGCCAGGGAGGATGTGATTATGGCTACCGGCAGATCCGACTATCCTAACCAGGTGAACAACGTAATGGGATTTCCTTTTATTTTCAGAGGTGCCCTTGATGTTGAGGCTTCCTGCATAAATGAAGAAATGAAGATTGCAGCTGCCAAGGCTCTTGCGGCAATGGCAAAACTTCCCGTACCGGAAGAGGTTCTCAGAGCCTACGGTATTGAAGCCATTTCCTTCGGCAAAGAATATATTATCCCTAAACCTTTTGACCCGAGAGTATTTGCCGAAGTATCATCTGCAGTTGCTGAAGCTGCAGTAAAGAGCGGTGTAGCCCGTTCTCCATATAAATCTAAAGAAGAGTATGTTTCATATCTTGAAGAAAGAATGAAAAACTCAATCAGTCGTTTCAGGAGTGTATGATGAAAAAAATTCTTGCATTATTGGTTGCTCTTATGTTGCCTGCAGCAGCTTTCTGTGACAAGAAGGCAGATGCTTTTGCCGAGGTGGTCAGACAGAACGATCCTGCGGCAATCGAACAGGCCATCAAGGACGGAGCAAGGGTTAACAGCGGAAGCGGGGATCTCTATACAACACCTCTCATGATTGCAGCTCAGAATGACAATGCCCTCGAAGCCGTAAAAATTCTTATCAAAGCCGGAGCAAAGGTGAACGAAGTAGATATCCACGGAGATTCTGCACTTCTTTTTGCATCCCAGACTACAACAAATATCGAGATCTACAACGAACTCATCAAGGCAGGAGCCGATGTTAACCTGAAGAACAAGGACGGTCTTTCTCCTCTTATGGCAGCAGCCGGAGGAAACATGAAGACAGAAGTAATCAAGGTTCTTGTTGATGCAGGGGCAAAGCTTGAGGACCGCAATATAGACGGTTTTACAGCTCTCATGTTCGCAGTTACAAAGAACGATAACCCAAAGGTTGCCGAAACCCTCATTTCCCTCGGTGCAGACATGAATGCAAAAAACAGGAAGGATTACCCTGTAGTAATGCAGGCAGCAATGTCAAACCACAATGTGGATGTACTCAAGATGCTGGTTGAAAAAGGGGCAGACTACAAATGCCAGGTGGGAGATTTTACACCGCTTATCATGGCAGCATGCTTCAATCCTAATCCTGAGCTTGTAAGATATCTCCACGGTCTGGGTGTTTCCGTAACAGAAAAGACCCCTGCCGGATATTCTCCTTTCCTCTATGCATGTTCATTCAACTTCAGTTCCGACATGATCGATACATTCCTGGAACTTGGTGCAGATCCTAAGCAGGCAGACGCCAACGGAATCACAGCCCTCATGTACGTGGCCATGAAGAACAGCAATACAGTTATTGCAAAAAACCTTATCAAGGCCGGTGCTGACGTAAACGGCAAGGACCCAAGGGGTGTGACACCTCTCATGCTTGCAGCTCTTTTCAACGAATCTGTAGGTATGGTTGAAACCCTTATCGAAGCAGGTGCAGATATTTCCGCCAAATCAAATGAAGGAAAGACTGCCTACGACTACGCAAAGGAAAACAACAGCCCTATCTCTACAAACGAAGACATGATGTCGGAGCTCAAGCCGTAATGAAACTTCAGGAATCCGCGGAAATGTACCTTGAAACAATAGTTATTCTCGGTAAGGAACTTGAAAAAGTTCGTTCCGTGGATATTGCCAGGTCAATGGGATTTTCCAAGCCATCCGTAAGCGTGGCTATCCATTCCCTGGCCGATTCAGGTTATATCAATATCAATTCAGATTCTTCCATAACTCTTACGGAAGCAGGTCTGGAAATCGCCAGCCGCATCTATGAGCGTCATCAGGTTATTTCGGATTTTTTGAAAAAAATCGGCGTAGATGAAAAAATTGCAGAATCTGATGCGTGCAAAATAGAGCATGACATAAGCGATGAAAGCTTTTTTTGCCTGAAAAACTACCTAAAAGACCTAAAAAACCGTTAATTTTATATAATTCCATTTTTTTGTTGACAACTTCTTAAACTGCCCCGTATCATATAAAAGGTAGCTAAAGAGGAGGTCTTTTTATGGAATTTACTACTGAACAAATCAAAAACACAGCATTGGCCGGTCATGTCGGCACAGGTAAAACATCTTTGCTTGAGCAGATTCTTTTCACCGGTGGTATGATTTCCAAAGCAGAAACTACAGACAGCGGTAAGACAGTAAGTGACTACACAGAAGAAGAAATCGAAAAGAAAATTTCATTCCATTCTACATTATCACATATTTTCAAAGATGATAAAAAGCTTAATTTCGTAGATACACCGGGTGCTTCAGACTTCGTAGGTGAAGTAATTCTCGGACTCAGAGCCTGCGAGACAGGTCTTCTCCTCGTAGGTGCAGATACAGGTGCCCAGATTGAAACAATGAAACTCTGGCAGCGTCTTGATTCAAGAAATATCCCACGCTTCGTATTCATCAACAAGATGGATAAGGACAGAGCTTCCTACAAAGATGCACTCGAAGATATAAAGAAGAAATTCGGTAAGACCTTTGTTCCTATTACAATTCCTATGGGAGATGCAAAGGATTTCAAGGGAGTTATCGATCTTCTCAGCGATAAGGCATATATGGTTCCTGCAGCAGGAAAGGCTGAAGCAGCATGCGATATTCCAGGTGAATATGCAGATATGGTAAGTGAATTCAAGGAAATCATGATTGAAGCAGCCGCCGAAGGTGACGATGAAATCATGGAAAAATACCTGGAAGAGGGAACACTCAGCATCGAAGAAGTAAAGAAAGCCATCAAGGCAGGTCTTCATGACAACAAGATTGCTCCTGTTCTCTGCGGTTCTGCAGCAGTATGTTCAGGTATCGTATCCCTGATCGATTTCATTGCAGAGCTTTCTCCATGTCCTCTCGGATTCAACGACGTGCTTCTCGATGAAGAAAAGAACAGAACTCTGGTTCCTATTACACCGGACGGAGATATCAAGGCTTTCACCATCAAGACAACAATCGACCAGTTCTCAGGAAAGCTTTCCTACTGGAAATGTATAACAGGTAAGATCACCCAGGATACTGAATTGATGAACCTCAGAGAAGGAAAGAAGGAAAAGGTTACAAAGATCTATACAGCCCTCGGAAAGAGACTTGTCGAAATCAAGGAGCTTGTGGCCGGAGATATCGGTATTGTTTCCAAGATGCCTCTTGCACTCACAAACGATACACTCTTTACAGGTGAACTCAAGCAGAATTTCATTCCGCTCAGACTCCCTACACCTACATTCTCCGTTACAGTATCTGCCGTAGACAAGAAGGATGAGGACAAGCTGAGCCAGTTCCTGCAGAAAGCAGCCATGGAAGACAATACATTCCGTATTTCTTATAACAAGGAAACAAAGGAAACAATCATCTCCGGAATGGGCGAGCTTCAGATCAACATGATTCTGGACAAGATCCGCGACAAGCAGAAGATCAAGATTGCCACAAAGGTACCTCAGGTTGCTTACAGGGAAACAATCACCAAGAAGGCATCCGGAAGCTACAGACACAAGAAGCAGTCCGGCGG
>JAZNLX010000002.1:0-1546 GCA_045579325.1 Spirochaetia bacterium | reverse complement strand
TCTTCCTAAGACCGCTTGGCCTCCGACTTCACCGGATGTACCGCATGCCGCTACTGTGGAAAGGATACTGAGGATAAGTGCGGATCCGAAGTCCACGCTGATTCCCAATGTGTTACATACCACCAGTGTCATGACTGTAATGGTGATGGCTGCACCGCTCATGTTTACTGTAGCTCCCAGAGGAATACTTACGGAATAGAAGTCCTTTTCGAGTCCGAGCTTTTCGCAGAGTTGCATATTAACAGGAATATTTGCGGCAGAGCTTCTGGTGAAGAATGCTGTGATTCCGCTTTCCCTGAGACATCTGAAAACCAGAGGATAAGGGTTCTTCCTGAGGAAGATGAACACGATAACAGGATTGACTACCAGAGCCACGAAGAACATGCAGCTTACCAGGATGATTACCAGCTTTCCGTAGTCTGTAAAGATCTCAAGTCCGCTTTCGGATACGGAAGAGAATACCAGCCCGCAGATACCCAACGGTGCAAACTGGATGATTGCACGTACGATCATGGAAGCACTGTCTGCAAATTCGGTAACGCTCTGAACTGTCTTATCGGTGGCAAGCTTCTTGAGACATACACCTGTGATGATGGCCCAGAAAAGGATACCGATATAGTTTGCATCTGCAATGGATTTAACCGGGTTGGAAACCACATTGTTGAGCACGTTCCTGAGAACCTCCGCAATACCTTCCGGGGAAGATCCCGATGCCGCAGCAGAGAGCTTGATTGAAACAGGAAACATATAATTGGCAAAAACCGCAATCAGGGCAGAAAGAAGTGTACTTATCAGGTAAATGACAATTACAGTCCTGAATCTGCTGCCTGTACCCTGGCTTGCCTTGGCCAGTGCGCTGACTACCAGAAGGAATACCAGAACAGGAGCAATTCCCTTAAGTGCACCTACGAAAAGGGAACCCAGAATGCTTACACCTGTAAACTGAGGCAGGCACAAGCCTAAGATGCTACCGATAACCAAACCGAGAACAATCCTGATGATAAGACTTGTTCCGGTCCATTTTTTCCAAAAATTTTTCATTATTTATATAACCCCTTGTTAATGAAATCTACACCATTCTTAAGAAGGGCAAGTCCGGTTTCCCCGGCTTCTCCCCTTTTCCAGCGAGGATGGTTTTCAGGTACCAGGAATGCTTCCGGATGAGGCATGAGGCCGAGGATTCTTCCTGTGGTATCTGTAATTCCGGCAATGTTTTCCTCTGAACCGTTAGGGTTCCTGTCGTTGTAGATAACTGTGTTGAGATTGAGGGATTTGATTTTTGCCATTACCTCTTCGTTCTTAGTAATAAATCTTCCTTCTCCGTGACGGATAGGAATATCCATGCCTGTCAGCCCTTTGGTCCATACGCAAGGAGAATCGGGATTGAAGCGGACATTGAGCCAACTGTTTTCGAAAACGCCTGTGTTGTTGTGGATAAGGGAAACTTCCTGTCCCCAGTCTCCGTCAAAATTAGGCAGAACGCCCATTTTTACAAGAACCTGGAAACCGTTACAGATAAGTCGGATCGTAGCCATGTCGTTCTGTG
>JAZNLX010000001.1:0-4616 GCA_045579325.1 Spirochaetia bacterium | reverse complement strand
GCAATCTACGGAATCGTGAACGGAACCTGTAACTATATCCTTACACAGATGATCCGCAACGGAAAGACTTATGCCGAGGCTCTTGCCGAAGCACAGAGAGACGGACTTGCGGAAGCCAATCCTACACTTGATGTTTCAGGTCTTGATTCAGCCCATAAGCTGGTTATCATGAGCTCCCTTGCATTCGGTGCTCATGTGGATATCGACACAATTCCTGTTATCGGAATCGATACCCTGGAACTTTCAGACGTAAAGGCCGGACACGAGCTGGGATACACAATCAAGCTTATCGCCATGGCCAGAAAGCATGAGGACGGCAGGATTTCAACCATTGTATGCCCTGCATTCATAGACAAGAATCATCCTCTCGCATGGGTTTCAGGCTCCTTCAATGCCATCAGCGTATACGGACATTCGGTGGGACACACAATGTATTACGGAAGAGGTGCGGGAAGTTCTCCTACAGCTTCAGCCGTGACATCCGATATCGTGGCTATCCTTACCGGAGGGCTCAAGAAATATTTTGATTCTTTCCCTATCTGGCTGGACAAGAATCCGGATGCACAGATGCTCCCTTCAGGTCTCAGCGAAGAAAGGTTCTATATCAGGATAAATGTTATTGACAGACCGGGTGTACTGGCCAAGGTTACCGCAATTTTTGCAAGTCATAATATCAGCATTGCAAGCATGGTGCAGAAGAACATTGACAAGGACGATTATTCCGTTCCTATCATCATCACCACACATCTTGCATTGGAAGGTGATATTGCAGAGGCTCTCAAGGAGCTCAATGCACTTCATGAACTCAGCGGAAATACAGTCTGCATAAGAATCATGGATGAATATCAGGAAAAATTTTAATTAAATGAAAAAAGAGTATAAATGACAGTTACCGGCAGAATCAGAGAAGTTTGTCTGAAATATCCTGACAATACAGCACTCCAGATAAAGGATTCCAAAGGGGTATTTCAGCCGTTTTACTATAAAGAATTTTACGAGGAAATTTCTGCAATGGGTATGGCTCTCAAGGATATGGGAGTCAGAAAGGGAAGTCATATCGGTATAATCTCCGACAACAGGAAAGAATGGATAATTACAGATCTTGCTGTCATGGGACTGGGGGCGGCAGATGTTCCCCGGGGTTCAGACTCTTCGGAAAACGAAATAGTCTATATCCTTTCACACAGCGAAGCTGAAATGGTTTTCATGGAGAATTTCAAGAAAGCCTCCCAGGTTACCGGACATCTCGATGAGCTTCCGATGCTGAAAACCCTTGTTGTTTATAACAGTATTGCAGATGAAGAGCTGGAACAACTCGGAAGTTCCGGCATAAAGGTTTACAGATACAGCGAACTTATCGAAAAAGGAAAGGCTCTTGTCAAGGAAGATCCGGAAGGATTTGACAGGGAAGTGGCCAAGGGAACTCCCGACGATCTGGCTACTATTATATATACATCCGGAACCACAGGTACTCCTAAAGGGGTAATGCTTACCCATAAGAGCTTTCTTTTCCAGATAGACAGAATCAGAAAAAACTACATTACGGTTAATCAGGGACAGACCCTTCTTTCCATGCTTCCTATCTGGCATGCTTTCGAAAGAGCTGTTGAATACATTGTTTTCTGCTATGCCGCCAATGTGGCCTATTCACAGCCTGTAGGGGCAATTCTCCACAACGATATCCAGAAGACCAGGGCCGAATGGATGACCTCCGTTCCCCGTATCTGGGACGGAATAAGAAGTGCCGTAATCAGGGCCATGAACAAGTCCGGCAAGTTCAAGAGAATAATGTTCCATACATTCCTTGAAATAGGAATTCTTTACAGGGAAACACTTTCCTACGTTTTAGGCACAGTGCCGAGATTCTACAAGAGAAACAGAATCATGGATATGATTCTCGGAATAGTACCTCTTATTATCCTGTTTCCCCTCAATCTTCTGGGGCATCTTCTTGTTTTCAGGAAATTCAAGAAAATCCTGGGAGGGCGTTTCATTGCAGGTATTTCGGGAGGCGGAAGTCTTGCCGGTGCCACAAGACGTTTCTTCAGGGCCATCGGAATCAAGGTACTGGAAGGTTACGGCCTCACCGAAACAGGGCCTGTTCTTTCTGTTTGCAAGCAGAAGGCTCCCGTATACGGTACGGTAGGTCCTATTCTTCCCGATGTGGAATACAAGGTTGTAAACAGCAAGGGAAAACCTGTACCGGTGGGCAGCAGAGGAATCCTCTGGGTAAAGAGTCCTCAGGTCATGCTGGGCTATTACAAGCGGGATGACGAAACCGCCAAGGTAATGGAGGATGGATGGCTCAATACAGGAGATATCGTCATTGCTACCCTGGACAATGAAGTAAAAATCGTCGGAAGAGCCAAGGAAACAATAGTTCTCAGGGGAGGCGAAAACATAGAGCCTGTTCCTATTGAGGATGCATGTCTCCAGTCTCCGTACGTCGATCAGATAGTGGTTCTCGGCCAGGATCAGAAATTTATAGCAGCTTTGGTAGTGCCGGATTATAAGTACCTCGAAGAAAAATCCAAGGAAAAGGGAATTGCTTACATGGATATGGAAGATCTGGTTTCCAATCCGCAGGTTCACAGCATGGTTTACTCTGCCGTTTCCGAAATCGTAAGCAAGAAAAACGGATTCAAGGATTACGAAAAGATTTTCAGGATTCATCTCCTCGCCAAGCCTTTCAAGGTGGGAGACGAGCTTACCAACACCCTGAAGGTCAAGAGAAATGTGGTCAGCAAAAAATACAAATCCGAAATTGCCAAGCTCTTCAAATAAGTAGGTTCGCTCATGTTCCTGTATTCCGTACTTATGATAACGGTGCATCTTGTTATTGTGGTCGGGATAATCAGAGCGTGTGTCGAAAGCCGCAGGCTTTTCAGTCAATCTGACAAAGGATTCAAAGTATCAGTTATCATTCCGGCCAGAAACGAGGCTGAAAATCTTCCTTCCCTTTTTGCAAGCCTGGAAAGGGAGCTTGTGCCCGGTGTGGAGATAATTCTGGCAGATGACAGGTCTGATGACAACACCCTGCCTCTGATGCGGGATTTTGCCTCCCGTCATGACAATGTAAAGGTTATTTCCAACAGTCAGATGCCTCCCTCAACCATGAATCCGAAGCAATATATGCTTTATCTGGCGGAAAAACACGCCTCAGGAGAAATTCTTCTTTTTACCGATGCAGACTGTACCGTCCCGGAAAAATGGATATCTGCGGTATGTCGATATTTTGCAGATGACAGGGTGGGGCTGGTCTTTTCTTCCGTGGTTACAACGCCCGGAACGGGATTTGTCAGAAGATACCAGACCTTTGATCATCTGCTCCGGTTTTTCTATACGGTGGGGGCTGTGGGGCTGGGAAATCCGTCAGGGGGCTTCGGTAACAATCTGGCGGTCAGAAGAAAGGCTCTTGAGGAAGCCGGCGGTTTTGACGGTATCGGATTTTCCCTTACCGAGGATGCCCAGCTTATTGCTTCGGTAAGAAATACGGGAAAGTGGAAAGTGGCGGTATGTCCGTTCCGGGATGCATTGGTTCATGCTTCTCCCCAGAAAAGGCTTTTTGATGTTCTCAGGCAGGAAACACGCTGGAGTGCCGGGGCGATATTCGGCTCCGACAGGAAAACTGCCTTTATGTATGTTTTCATGCTTATGCTCACGTTTGTAAGTACGGTTTCCTTCTTTCTTATTCCGTTTTACGGTCCGGCATTGATTCAGTATCTGACCTCCGTATTTGTCATGGTGCTTATTTCTTCCGCGGGGGCCTTCTGGCTCAGGCCCGGCCCGGAATTTGTACTCTGGATTCTGCCCTGTTCGTTTATCGGGACTTTTTTCTACGGACTCACTTTTTTCTCAGCTTTTTTTGTCAGCTCGGTAAATTGGCGGGGAACTGCACTCAAAAAACAGAAAAATATTTGACACAGTAATTGATTTTCATTAAAACTAAAATATGATCTGGCTTAAATTTGCGGTAAACGCTGCATTCATCGTTGTTTTTTGCATCTCGCTTTCTAAATATGCAGATCAGCTTGCTGCTGCTAAAAGAGTAGGAAAGGGTTTTGTAGGTTTTGTACTTCTCGGTGTGGTTACATCCATTCCGGAGCTTATTTCCACAGTCTCCTGTACGGTTTATCTGGACAACCCGGTAATGGGAACGGCAAACATCATGGGCAGTAACAATGCCAATATGTTTATCCTGTTTCTTGCCCTCCTTGCAGTCCGGACTCTCAGGCGTCCAAGCGGCAATATAGATGTGGAAAGCTGTGTCTCCCTGGGATACTGCATGATTATCACATCCATTTTTCTGCTGGGAATATTCTTTTCAGGAGCTCCTTTCTACGGAAAATCTGTTTTCGTATATCTTATTTTTCTGGTTTTTGTTCTCAGCGTCATATCCCTCTATAAATCCAATCCCGACGAAGAAGAGGACAGCGGGGAAAAGGAATCCCTCGGATGGTTTTTCTACTGCAAGTTTGTGTTCTTTGCAGTCGGTCTGATTGTTTCAAGCTTCTGCCTCTCCATTGTGGTTGATGAACTGGGGAGGGAAACAAATATCGGAAGTGCTGTGGCAGGAGCCATATTCCTGGCCTGGGCCACATAAGTCGGAGGCCAAG